>CAYNAM010000075.1:0-12367 GCA_964395065.1 uncultured Ventosimonas sp. | reverse complement strand
GGCTTGCCTGAACAGGCGTACATCCAAGCCTTATTGGAAGATTTAGCTATAGAAAAAGAGGCCGCTTATAACCGACCAATCCAATCTATTTTTATTGGCGGTGGCACACCCAGCTTATTATCAGCCAAAAGTTTTGATCAACTCCTCAATGGTATCAGCCAACAGCTCAATTTAGCGTCTAATATTGAAATAACCCTCGAAGCAAACCCAGGAACGGCAGAACAACAAAAATTTGCTGATTACTTCAAACTAGGGATTAATCGACTCTCTATTGGTGTACAAAGCTTTCACAGCAAACAACTGCAAGCATTAGGCCGTATTCATTCTGCCCAAGAAGCCATCCACGCGGCTGAAATGGCGCATCAAGCAGGCTTTACCCGTCTAAACCTCGACTTAATGCATGGTTTACCGGAGCAAACACCTGAGCAAGCCATGGCCGACCTAAAGCAAGCCATAGCCTTACAACCTGATCACCTGTCGTGGTATCAACTCACTATTGAGCCTAATACAGCTTATTGGTCACACCCACCTATACTGCCAGAGGATGAAGATCTATGGCAGATACAAGAACAAGGTCAAGCTTTATTGGCAGAACAAGGCTTTCATCAATACGAAGTCTCTGCTTATGCAACATCACCTCTGACAAGAGCCAAACACAATCTAAACTATTGGACATTTGGTGATTTTATTGGCATCGGGGCCGGTGCTCATGGCAAAATAACCCAACCTAATAAAACCATTTATCGTAACTGGAAAACGCGTACACCTAAAGATTACTTAAATCCTGATAAATCCTTCCAAGCAGGACAACGCTTATTAACAAAAACTGAACTCCCTATTGAGTTCATGATGAATACTCTACGTTTAAAAGAAGGTGTACCCACCGTCTCATTTACTGAACGTACCTTTCTTGAAATAGCAAGCATTACTCAAGCTTGCCTACAAGCACAAAATGCTGGATTACTAGCCACTATGGATGAGCGCATCTTGGCGACCCCAAAAGGCTTTTTATTTTTAAACAACCTTCTTGAATATTTTTTAGACTGACTTATGGATACATTACTCGACTTTATTGCAACACTCTCACGTTGGTGCGATAGGCACCTTGACCAAATTAGCCTCGCTTTAGTAGCTGTTCTATTAGTGTTATTTGGCCTAACCTTGGGTAAATACATACAGCGTGTTATTGGCCACATGAACATTATTCTTAGAGTAATTATTCTTGCAATCGTTTACATGATTGTTTTTGGGCTTATCATCAACTTTGTTCCTGGCTTTATCAAACAACTGCTCAGGTACTTGAACTATTACAGTTTAGCCCCGATATTGTTGTTGATTACTATCTTTATTGGCATGATTGCTGACAAGCGCTAATACCAAAAACCGCTTGCAGTTACTGCGTTTTCTGTTACTATATAGCGGCTTTTTTCGTGCGGTACTTAATTTTTGTATAAACTGATTAAGTGGCGGCACACCTACTCTGAGGAAAACTACATGAAATCTGATATCCACCCAAAATACGAAAGCATTAAAGCGACTTGCAGCTGCGGCAATGTAATCGATACAGCTTCAACTTTATGCAAAGACATCACCATTGATGTTTGTTCTGCTTGTCACCCATTCTATACTGGTAAACAAAAAGTATTAGACACAGGTGGTCGTATTGATCGTTTCAAACAACGTTTTGGTGGTTTCGGTAAGAAATAAACCAATCTTTGTTGGAATTTTAAAAAAGCGTCTATATAGACGCTTTTTTTATTGAAATCTGTACTATAATAACAAAATTGCTATTTCTTCTCTTAGGAGCCCTTCAAAATGTCTACCATAACACGTAGTGATTATGACCACTATATTGTACCTGTTTATGCCCCCGCCAACTTTATACCAGTACGCGGACAAGGTTCAAAAGTATGGGACCAAGAGGGGCGAGAGTACATTGACTTCACCGGTGGTATTGCAGTTAATGTCTTAGGGCACGCACACCCTGCATTAGTAGAAGCACTAAATACCCAAGCTAATAAGCTATGGCATGTATCCAACCTATTCACCAATGAACCTGCCCTAGAACTAGCTAAAAAGCTCACCGATGCTACATTTGCAGATCGTGCATTTTTCTGTAACTCGGGCGCAGAAGCAAACGAAGCAGCACTCAAGCTAGCACGCCGTTATGCTTACGATAATTTTGGTGAAGAAAAATTTGAAATTATCTCGACCCTTAATAGTTTTCACGGTCGTACCTACTTTACCGTCAGCACGGGGGGACAAGAAAAATACTCCAAGGGATTTGGCCCTAAAATTGAAGGGATTACTCACGTTCCCTATAATGATTTAGCAGCAATGGAAGCCACTATCTCTGAAAAGACCTGTGCCGTTATTCTTGAACCTATCCAAGGTGAAAGTGGTGTTTTGCCTGCCGAACAAGCCTACCTGGAAGGTGTCCGTGCATTATGTGACAAATACAATGCATTGCTCATTTTCGATGAAGTACAAACAGGTCTAGGTCGTACAGGTAAACTCTTTGCTTATATGCATTACAATGTCATTCCTGATATTTTAAGTAATGCCAAATGCTTAGGCGGTGGTTTTCCTATTGGTGCGATGCTTACCAAAGAACACATTGCCAAGCACTTTTCAACAGGAACACATGGCACAACCTATGGGGGTAATCCTCTAGCCTGTGCTGTCGCTAATAAAGTGATGGATATTGTTAATACCCCTACCGTCTTAGAGGGTGTTGAAAAACGTCATCAACTATTTGTCCAAGCATTAGAGCACATGGGTAAACCTTATGATCTTTTCTCTCAAATTCGTGGTAAAGGGTTACTTATTGGTTGCGTATTGACACCCAAGTGGAAAACTCGCACCTCAGAAATCATCAAAGCAGCTGCACAACAAGGTCTTATGATATTACAAGCAGGACCTGAAGTCATACGACTTGCACCGAGCCTAATTATTGATGAAACCGACATACAAGAAGGCATAAATCGTTTTGAACAAGCGATTAAACACCTTCTCTAAACAATTAAAGAGACTATTATGAACGAAACTATTACCTTATTACTTGAAGATGCCGATGGAAAAACTCAACAAACTAACTGTAGCCGTTTTGCTATTATGCTAGAAGGCAAAGAGCTTTGGGTACAAAACATTGGTGGTCAATTATTTATTGGCACGGATGTCGCCGAAGATGACCAAGAGTTCACTAACCTTGTGCTACGCCCCTTAGCCACTAATTTAGTGAGCTTACAACTTGAAATGGAAGCAATGGAAGACGGTGCCGCACTAACTGAGGAAGATGATGACTGTTGCGGTAATCATAGCTGCGGTTGTAGCGAACACTAATACGCATTAGTATTATAAAAAAGGCGTTTTAATAGCGCCTTTTTTATTGTTTGCATACAAGGGGCTTATTATGATCACACGCGATGATTGGCAAAACCTAAAGCGCTTTATTAACCCACCTTTTAACTATCCATGTCACCTTGAGTTAACAGAAGACTCCATGCATCATCTCAAACAAGGGCATCGCCCTATCAACATGGATAATAAATGGTTTTCTTACTGTGAAGCAACCACGCTTTACATCCATCGTAGCTGGACAGGACATTTAATGTTTCGTGCGCATATAACAGGTTTATGTATTACAAGCGTTGATATAGCCATGGATAACTTTGTAAATCTCTCAACAGAGGCTAAAATAGAAATATTTCATCACGTCATTGATTTCTTAACTGCATACAATGCCTCGTGATTTTTTATCACATCACTTCAAAAAAAACATCAACACAGCGTTTTATCTACACTATAAAGCTTATATTTTTTTATTAACGCTTGCTATAGAATATGAAAGATTGACGGCATTTTTAAATATTTTAAACTCGCCAACCTATTACAAAACCATAAGATATAGCATAATACGCCAATACTAACGCTAGCAAGAGGTAAGCCCAATGACAACCGACACAACAAATTACCCTTGGAAATTCCAACGTATTGGAGGCCTTGATCAAGTTATATTAAGTTCAGCTCAAGATATTGCTAACTTAGATAAGCTTGATCCAAAACTTTGGGTTGCATTGAGCTGTCCAGCATCAGGACTTGTGTTTGACGATAAAACCTTATCTCTGTTAGATGAAGATAAAGATGGTCGAATCCGCATTCCTGAAGTAATTGAAGCCGTAAAATGGTTAAAGCAAAGATTAAATCACCTAGAAAGCATCATTGAAAGTACAAATGAACTGCCATTATCAGCCATTAATGCAGAGACACCAGAGGGTAATCGCTTATTAATTACTGCTAAAGCCATTTTAGCCAATATCAATAAACAAGATAAATCCTCTATATCCGCTGATGATTTAAATGAATCGACGATTCTAAACACACATAATCTCTTCAACGGTGATGGTATTATTCCACCAACCACTCAAATAGATGATGACCTACAAACCTTTATTAAAGAGGCTCTCTCTGTTATGGGAGGGGTACAAGATGCCAGTGGTTTAGATGGAATTAACGACAAGATTGCTCAAGCATTTAAACAATCTTTACAAGAATGGATAACGTGGAATGATAGCGTTAGCTCTGCAACCACACCACTGGGCGATGATACTGCTGAAGCATGGCAGCTCGTTCAAGAACTTAAAGAGAAAATTAATGACTACTTCTTACGTACTGAGTTAGCGAGCTACGCCCCTCAAGCACAATCAGCCTTAAATGTTGATGAAAAATATATTGTTCCGACAGACAATGGTCTATTAGAAGACAGCGCTTTAGCCGAACTCCCCTTATCAAAAGTTTCTGCCAATCGCCCTCTTGATCTTAAGGTTGGACTAAATCCCATTTGGCGCCCAAAAGTTTTACGTCTCATCGAATTAGTGCAACCTGCTATAGCGTTGCAAGATGAATTATCACAGTCCGATTGGCTGAATATCCAGCATATTTTATCACCCTATGCAATAGCCGTTTCATCTAAACCAACGTTAGTCAATGTTGAAGTTACAACTCCGCCAAGTATCACAATTGATAAACTAGGGGAAAATAGAATTAAACAAATGCTAAACAGTGATATTTTTGAAAAGTTTACCTCTTTAGCAGAGAAAGACAGTACGACGCCTGCCGCAGCGGCTGATATTGCAGAGGTAGAAAGATTGGTCATTTTCCATCAGTATTTATATCGTTTATTAATGAACTTTGTCTCGTTCCATGATTTTTTTGATCTTAATCATCGCATAGCTGCTTTTCAGGCAGGTCAGTTGTTCATTGACGGGCGATGCTGTACTTTATGCATCTCGGTAACTGATATTAACAAACACACAACATTAGCTAACTACTCAGAACTCTTCTTACTCTATTGTGAGTGTACTCGTAAAAATCTACCCATAAACGGTACACAAGAGAAAAAGAACATAGTCGCCGCTATGACAGCAGGTGATGCTGACTTCTTGCTTGAGGGACGTAACGGTGTGTTTATTGATAATGATGGTTATGATTGGGATGCCAGAGTTGTTAAAATCATTACTAAACCCATTAGTATAAGTCAGGCTATTTGGAGCCCTTACAAACGTTTTGGTCGCTTTATCACCGAACAAATCAATAAATGGGCAACCTCAAAAGATACGGCACTATTGGATTCTGCTAAAAGCACAACGCTCCCCTCTCCCACAAGCACTGATGCACCAAAATTTGATATTGGAAAAAGTGTAGGCATTTTTGCAGCAATTGGACTCGCACTAGGTGCTATTGGGACAGCCGTAGCAAGCATTGCCAGCTCATTGTTTCAATTACAATGGTGGCAGTTCCCTCTGGTGTTTTTAGCACTGTTTTTAATTATCTCAGGGCCATCCGTTATTCTGGCTTGGTTAAAACTTCGTCAACGAACACTTGGGCCTCTACTTGAAGCCTCGGGCTGGGCAATTAATGGTAAAGTCGGTATTAACTTCTTTTTAGGGTCTAAGCTAACAACCAAAGCTGAACTACCCAAAAATGCAAGTAGGAGCTTAGTCGATCCAATGCGTAAACGCTGTTATAAATATTGGTTAGCTTTCTTATTGGCTTTAATTATTGGTTGTGCAGGTGCTAGCGGATGGTTATGGTATAACGGTTACTTTAATAAAAAAATTGAGCAAACTACTCAAAAAACACCTCCTCAAACCACTAATTCCCCATCCTCTGTGTAATATTTAGAGATCGCTATAATCTAGCGATCTCTAAATCTCTCCAACAAAAATAGCTTATGGATAAATAAACTAGATGATAAGGCTCATCACATCTGACATGGCGTGATCAACGGTTAAACCTTGTTGATTAAACCAACCGCCATCAAGCGTAATTTTAAACCCAACTTACTCGTCCATCCTGTCGTTGAATAAATAACCCGCCCTTTATCTATAATGATAAAGGTAGGTGTCACAGCAACTTTCCAAGCACGCATTAAATGCCCTTTACTATCGTTAATCACAGGGATTGAAATATCTTTTTTATCAAGGTACGTAAGTATCTTATTATCATCTCCTGATCTCATGGCTATAGAAATAACATTATATCCGTCATTATGTAACTCACTGACACTAGGTGTCGTCAAACGACAAATACTGCACCAGCTAGCCCAGACATAAATTAACAATGGTTTTTCTTGGCTTAGCTCATTCAATGTATATTGCTTACCTGTGATGGTAGTAAATTTTTGCTTTGCAAAATTATCAGGATAACTAGGCGAACGAAACCAATCCAATACCAAGGTCATTAAAAAAACAAGCACTAAAAATATAAGCACTTGTTTTAGAATTGAAACTATTTTTTGTTTCAACTAAATACCCTCTTTATTTAGCCTGTTTAATTTGTTGTTTGACTATCTTGTTTAACTCTTCATAAGAAACAGCACCAGACACTGGCATATCACCCACTAAAAGAAAGGGAGTACCCTGTACGCTTAGAGCAGAAGCCAAGGCGAAATTAGCTCTCAACGTATCCATCTGTTTTTCACCACTGTTTATCGTTGCTAGACCCACTTTTTCTTTAGCCTTAGTAATTGATTGTTCTGTGTGCATCCCTTTAAACTTAAAAAGCAGTTCATTCAATGCCCAAAACTTATCAGGGGCTTGCTCCCATATTACTGTGGCCTCAGCAGCTGATTTGACAGAAGTTGCGCCTTTAAAAGGTAAAAACTTAACAATTAATGCTATTTCTGGATTTTCCTTAACGATTCTCTCTAAAACAGGATCAAATTGTTTGCAGTATGGACAATTATAATCCGTAAAAACAACCAATGTAACGAGCGGTTTTTTTGCACCCATGCGGGGGCTACTGGGATCGTTATACAACTTTTCACTATTTTGCTTTATCACATCAGCCAGTTGCTTGGTTTGTTGTTGCGACTGATAATTTTGAAAGCTTATAATAGCCTCCTCCAATACTTTAGGTTCATTCACCATCGTTTCACGTACTATTTCTCTAATACGCGCCTCTTGCTCCGGAGTAAAAGCCTTAGCCCATAAACTTGTAGCCATCGTCAATAGAGAGATAAAAACCACATAATGCGTTAATTTCATTATTTATTCCTTTTTTGCTTGTTTAAGTGTTTCAAGTACACTGTCTTTTGTGAGTATTGTTGGCAATGTTTGGCCTTGTATAAGATTAGGCCCCATTACTTTGTTAAAGGGAATTGCAAAACTTTTATTTTCCCGTAAAAAGTTAGAGATATCATCTGATCGCGTTGTCCAGTCTCCACGAAGAGCAACAACATCATCCGCTTGTAAAGCTTTTTGCACTTCAGGATCAAAAATCACATTAATCTTATTAACTTTACAAGTGATACACCAATCAGCAGTTACATCTATAAAAATACGTTTTTTGGCACTTAACGCCTCATTAATAGCCTGTGTTGTTAGCGGTTGCCAATTGATATTGTCCTTATTCTGAGAAAGAGGATTCATTGTTAAAAACACTAAGCCTACTGCAAAAACTCCACTGATAATAAAAATATAAAATGCATTTTTAAAAGAATAACGATAGGCAATCATACCAAGCAGCGCCAATAAGAAGCCGCCGCCAACAATGACCGTGATTACTTGGCCAATGTGTGCAGCCATAAGGCTTAGTAGCCATAGACACGACAACAACATCAGAACACCCAACACGACTCTTAATGTATTCATCCAGCGCCCAGGTTTAGGCAGTAACATCGCACACTTTGGATAAATGGCAATAAGTAACCAGGGTAATCCCATCCCAAATCCTAACGCGATAAAAAGCCCCCATAACATCGGTAAAGGTGCAGCCAATGCAAAAGCCACAGCAGTTCCTAAAAAAGGTGCAGAGCAAGGAGTTGCCAACAAGGTTGCAAATGCTCCCTCTAAAAACGCGCCAGCTAATCCTTTCTTTTTATGCGTTGCTAACTTAGTATTAATTGATGAGTTTAAATGTATATTAAATAAATCAAATAAATTAGCCGTGAATATTGCTGTCACAATAACCATCACCCCAATAAACCAAGGGTTTTGAAATTGTATTCCCCAGCCCAATACACTTCCTGTCATTCTAAGCACAGTCATCAAGGCAGCGAGGACTACAAATGAGAAGATAATCCCCATCCAAGACGCCATAAACTGGCCGCGCACTTCTTTATAATCGGTTAAGTTGGCATTTAAAATATTATTTATCTTAATACCCAGTACAGGTAAAACACAGGGCATAAAATTAAGAATCAAGCCACCGATCAAAGCCATTATCATGGCGTTCCAAAATCCTGATGTACTAACTTTTTCGTCAATGATTGAGCCATTTCCAACCACTGCTTTTAACTCTTGAGCGACTTGATTATCAACGACAACAAAAGAAATATCTTCCCCTTGAATATCACGCGCTTTATCTCCCCAATCATCAGTAACAGGAATAGACACATAAACTAAATGTCCTTCAAACTTAACCTTAGGTTCTCCAAAATTAACCTCTGAGAGGGAATCCATATAAAGCTCTGGCTTTTGCCACTGCCCTTTTTGCTCCAGAATGAACTGTAACTCACCTTGCCTATAGCCTGTTTCAACCTGTGTAACAAGCCCTTCTGAAACAGGAACCTTAGCTAATGCCATCACATAATCGCTGTCAAAGGTTTTATCTTGTTCTCTCTCAATAGAAACAGAAAAAGGATAATCCTCAATAACGCAAACATTGCTACAAACAGGTAAGACAAGTGTTCCTTCTAAAGTGCTAGGAGTATTTCCTTTGATATCAATAGGAAACGAAACGGCATGAGTATAACCTATGGTTTTAATGCCTAATACATCAAACCGAGTGGGTGTTGGCCAAGACCATAGACTAGAAATACCCAATGTCTTCCACTGAATACTGGGAGCTTCTCCTCCCGTACCGGGCGAACGCCAATAGGTTTTCCATCCTTCCTCTAAAGAGATGTCCACTAATAAACGCACCTCATCAGAAGACGTAGCCGTATGAGCTCTAAAATTTACTTGAGCATGATGATTATTCGTTAGTTGCCAGTCATCATCCATTGCATAAGAAAGCAATGGCGTAAGCAATGCACTGCATACCAGAACGAATCTTACTAAAAACCGCATAAGATTTTCTCCAAAAATATAAGCTGTATTAACTGTTATCAATTAACAGTCGCTATTTATTCTCGGAAAACGCAATGCCTCAGATGAATTCGTTGGCGGGGAGGACGTATAATATTATTGATAAAAGCGACTGATGTTTTATGCTGTAGTAAAACCAAAAGCCAAGCTAAAATACCAACAACACTAAAAAAACATAAGAACAATAATAATCCTAAGGAAAAGGACAGTGATTTTTTGCTTAACTCACAGCTTAGCGAGCTTAAAGCACTATCAGTTACAAAGCTATCAGAAGACACAGCTTGATAGTTCATTTGTTCTAAATAAGTAGGTTTACTAGGAACATTAGACAATTTCGTATTCAATAAAAAGGCATGCTGCATTGTACACATCATCATTATCAGACATGCAAGCACTAAAACAAAAGGCAGCTTGTTATTTATTGCGCGTATTTTCACATTAATCTTATTAAGTTAATTATCATTAATCTAAAGTATTATAGGTTATTCAATCATCGAAGAGAAACCTTTAATATATAACAAATATTTCAGTCTTTTATAATCTCTATCACAACGATTAATAACAATTTAGAAAAAACTACTCTCTAGATAGCGCCACAATAGGATTCAACTTTGAGGCATTACGTGCTGGCATAAAACCAAAAATCACACCGATGAGTGTCGAACAGCAAAGCGCTACAATAATTGAGTCTAATGAAAATAAAAAGGGGAAACCATCTAGCAAATAACTAAAGACAAGGCCAATTAAATAAGAAAGACCAATACCTAACCCTCCTCCTATTAAACAAATTAAAACAGCTTCAATTAAGAACTGCTCTAATATACTATACTCTCTAGCACCTATAGCCATTCTTACGCCAATCTCTTTCGTTCTTTCTGTGACTGATACTAACATAATATTCATTACACCAATTCCTCCAACTACCAAAGAAATTAAGGCAATACAAGAAATTAGTAGAGTCATGGTATTGGTTGTACTCTGTATGGTTTGTTTGATTGAGTCCATACTTGCTGTATAAAAATCTTCCGTACCATGTTTAACAGTCAAAAACTTTTTAACGCCTTGGTCTGCTATTTGAGTACTTAAACTCTCTTTTACTTTTACTATAATCGACGTGATATTTTGACTCCCCAAAAACCTTGTCATGACCGTCGTATAAGGAATCCATAACTCTAAATTATTGCTTCCTGCCATAAAACCAGAGCTTGGGGCAGTAACCCCGATCACATCTAATGGTTGCTTATTAAACAAAATCACTTTTCCTATCGCATTAGATGATGAGAAAAGGCGTAATTTTGTATTATTATCGATCACGACGACTGCATTATTGTTAATAACATCTTCGTTACTAAAAAAACGTCCTTCTGTTAACTTCAAGCCTTTGATATGAGCATATTGCTCATTAACACCTGTCACTTGCGCATTAACAGATATATTATTAAATACTAAAATACCTGAAGCACTAGCTGTGGGGCTTACACCACCTAAATAGTTTAACCTTGCAAGCTCTTGTGCATCATCAATACTCAAAGAGGTCACCCTACTCGAATAAATATCACCCGCACCACTACCTGGATAAATCGTTATCGTATCAGTACCTAATGAACTAATATCAGCCAGTATTTTTTCTTGGGATCCCCTCCCCAAAGCCACAACAGAAACCACAGAGGCAATACCAATAATAATACCTAACATGGTCAATATTGAGCGTAATTTATGAGCCAAAATAGCCTGAATAGACATTTTAAATGACTCTACTAACTGATCTTTATAAAAAATAAAAGAGTTATATTTTTGTTTAGATGTTTTTTCTTTTACTGTGTTCACATCCAAAGGATGTTTTCTTATATCCGATATAATATTACCATCTTTTATCTCTATCACACGGTGTGCGTACTTTGCTATTTGAGGGTCATGTGTCACCAAAATAATAGTATGGTTTAACCGATGTAACTCTGTTAAAACCTGCATGACCATCTTGCCACTTTGTGAGTCTAAAGCGCCGGTTGGTTCATCGGCTAAAATAATCTGACCACCATTCATCAGAGCCCGTGCAATACTTACCCGTTGCTGTTGCCCACCAGACAACTCATGTGGCTTATTTTTTAACTTATCGCCTAACCCTAAATCTGTTAATAATTTTTTAGCCCTATGAACACGCTGAGCTTGACCAATGCCTAAATAGATAGCTGGTAAGGCGACATTATCCAATGCTGATAAACTTGATAATAAGTTATAGCGTTGAAAAATAAAACCAAACTTTTCACCTCGTATTTTAGCTAACTCATTAGAAGATAATGAACTCACCTCTCGCCCATCAATCTTATAAGAACCTGATGATGGCGTATCTAAGCAGCCTAATGTATTCATTAGCGTCGTTTTTCCTGAGCCTGACTGCCCAATAATCGCAATAAACTCACCAGACTCAATGGACAAATTGACATCCTTTAGAACAGCAACTCGATTATTAGCCTCCCCAAAATATTTAGTTAGATTAGACACCTCTATCATTGACATGGTATTAATCTCGGCTATGGGGCTAAAATAGTGTCTTGCATTACTGAAGGAGACATCATCATTGTCACTACACGCTCCCCCTCTTGCAGGCCAGAAAGTACTTCTGCACTAATATTATCCGTTAACCCTATTGTTACTTTTTTAGGGGTTACGGTTAAACCGTCAGCGTTCAATACATCGACATAAACGCCATCATGCCCATCTTTTAAGGCAACCTTAGGCACAATTAAAACATTATCCACACTGGCGATAGTAATTGT
>CAYNAM010000074.1:0-12383 GCA_964395065.1 uncultured Ventosimonas sp. | reverse complement strand
TTTGCTGATCGTCATATGGTGGGCACCCATTGGTTCCAATACATTGATGAACCACCAACAGGACGACTGTTAGATGGTGAAAATGGTCATATAGGATTAGTCAATATTACCGACAGACCTGCACTAAATTTAATTAAACAAGCGAGAGAAACAAACATAAACTTAATAGAAAAAATAATACTCATGATGAAGTAGAAGTAATAGTTATCGAGACTGTGTATAATATAAAATATTGTATATTCATCACTAACTAAAACCCCTTAATAGCATTGGCAAGTGGGTGGCTTTTACACCTATGGATGCTTATGGACTTAGGTATAGAAATTAATGATAAAGCGTATTTATTTTGAAACACATGTTGTAGAAACTAAACCCGATGAAACAGTTTTAGATGCATTTATTCGTAGTGGTGTTTCTATTCCTTTCTCTTGCCGAGGAGGCTCATGTCAAACTTGTGCTGTACGTTGTTTAGAAGGAGATGTCCCTGAACAAGCACAATTGGGGCTGTCAGATTATCAAAAAGAAAAAAAATATTTGTTAACATGTAAATGTATTCCTACCTCAGATATGACTATTGCGCCTTTAAGCCCTGACGATGTGATAACGGATGCTTATATTATTAGTATTGAGTCTAATCAGCTAACTATAGAGTTAGGGAGATCTAGAACACTTGCGATAGGTGATACCTTTAAGTTTATAAACGGTAGTCAAACAGAACCTGAAGCAAAGATCATTGCTAAAGAAGGTGATTGGATTTTAACATTAGAGTTACTTAATACAGATAGTAATGCGACTTGGTTACAAGAGTTAACAGCAGAGGCATTAGTACAAATAAGAGGTCCTTATCCTCAGCAAGAACCTGTATGGATGACCGATGAAGCTCCAGATCCTGAACCTAATTTAGAGATTTGGCAGCAGTTGGGGGGTGGTAAAAAAGTAAGAGAAGTATTGATCGATTTTTACGATAGAGTCTATGCTGATGAAAGACTAGCTCCTTTTTTTGCTAATGTCACCAAAAGTCGCTTGATTGAAAAACAATACTCATTTTTAATGTATTTATTTACCCGCCAGCACGTTCATTTTGGTTTGCGTCCTAGAAATTTACACCATTGGATGGTTATTTCAGATGACTTAATGGATCATCGTCGCCAAATTTTAGATGATACCTTTAAAACGCATGGATTAACTGATGAGCAACGGCATGGTTGGCACCAATATGAAGAACATTTTCGTACAGACATAGTCAAAGATAAAGCATGGCCTATAAAAATAGGTGATGAGTTTGTAGATTTAGAAACATTTGATAAGGAGGTACTCGATTGTGCCACCGTTTGTGACCATTGTGGTGAAGCAGTTGATGCTGGTGTAGAGGTGATTTATCATCGTCGAACAGGCAAAATTAGCTGTCCAAATTGTAGTAAGTAAACTGATGGCTAGGAATAATTTATGAAAGAATATAACGAAACATTATACCCTGTGTACGGACAACGCTTTAGTGTTGATGAAATATTGTTTGAGACAGAAACTGAGCATCAAAAATTAGTTATTTTTCATAATGCTAAGATGGGTAGAGTAATGGCTCTGGATGGCGTTATACAGACAACCGAGGCTGATGAGTTTATTTACCACGAAATGATGGCACATGTTCCTATTCTAGCACATGGAAACGTAAAAACAGTTTTAATTATTGGTGGTGGCGATGGTGGAATGCTTAGGGAAGTAGTTAAGCATAAAAATATTGAAAAAATCACTATGGTTGAGATCGATAAGAGTGTTGTTGAGCTTTGTACAAAATACCTACCCAACCACTCACAGGGGGCTTTTAATGACCCTCGTTTAACCTTAGTTATTAATGATGGAATGAAGTTTGTTTCTGAAACAACAGAGCAGTATGATGTAATTATTTCAGATTCTACTGATCCTATCGGTCCAGCTGAAGTCCTCTTCACTGAAAACTTTTATCAAGCTTGTTTTCGTTGCTTAACAGAGAAAGGAATTCTTGTTACACAAAACGGGACACCTTTCATGCAAATTGACGAGGTTAAAAGCACTGCTCAAAAAATGCAAAATCTATTTACAGATTGGCATTTTTATCGAGCGGCAGTACCCACATATATAGGTGGTGATATGACATTCGCATGGGGGGCAAAAGATGCTTGTGCCCGACATATATCTCTAGTTACATTGAAAGAGCGTTTACAACAAGCAGATATGGATGTACATTATTACAATTCAGCAATACATCAAGCTGCTTTTGCTTTGCCTCAATATGTATTAAATGCTATTAATAAAAAGAATAATGATTAATCATCATATCATTGCCCTTGGCTATGCCAAGGGTATTTATTATTTATACTTTATTCCTGAGTTCATTTCAGCCCGCTTATAATCGGGTAAACACCAAACCAATCCCCAGTCAAATACTTCTTTTCCATCTTTAAATGGTCGTGCAAGTTGAATGCGATACTCAATCAATGCCATTAAAACGGCTTCATCTACACTTTTATCAGATGCCCAACCGGCTGATGAACGATCTAAATGAGCGGGTGTAATATTTAGCTTGACCTGTGTTAATGCATTGTTATCAATATACAACCCTAAAGTACAGGGAGAGTCACTAAACACAATATCTTCAAAAAACAACCATTCAGTGCCATTTTTATAGTCTATATTTGAGCGGTATAATTCTGTTAGTACTGAACTTATTTCCTCTTTAGTTGTTCCTTTTTCTAATACAATAGGATGGTTTTTTATTGTTAACGATCCATCTTTTTTATTAATTTGTAATGTATTATCTGTCATATAACATACCTGTTAGTTGTAATTGTTGTAGTATTATAATCTTACTAACACGCAGAGTATTGCAATTTGTCAGTATTTTTTGTTTTTACTATGAATTGCTTGCTAAAATTTTTTACTCCTTGAATACATTATTTTTAGGAGGGGTACAATAGGAAAGAGTAGGTTAGCTAGTCCCATATCAGAAGCATTTTGATATTCTTTTCTCTAATATTAATGCTTGTTCTAGGTAAGCGCCATTAATAACTTCCTGTATAATGCCTGTCATGTTTTTTAATGTATTAAGCTATTTTCAATTAAAAAGTCTGTAGTGTATATTAATATTGTTTAAGCTTTGTTATAGTCTTTTATTCTTCAATTTCATGAAAAATATACATATTAAAAATAGTGAGCCATTTTATTTTTAATAAGGGTAATAAGTTATTTATGACAGAAAAAACTGTAGTGGCTGCATTTGATTTTGATGTAACCATAACAACAAAAGATACCTTTGTGCCTTTTTTATATTGGGTCTTTGGTCGAAAGACTGTTTATAAAACATTTATAAAGTTACTTCCTGATGCGATAAAGGTATTTTTTAAACTATTGGATCGAGATGGATTTAAAGAGAAAATTATAGCAGCACTGTTTACGAATCAACCAATTAAACCATTAAAGGTTATGGGCGCAGGGTACGCTAGCTCTTTTTCCCCTTTAATACGTTTAAAAGCAAGGGAAAGAATTAAGTGGCATAAAGAGCAAGGGCATCGTTTGATTATGGTAAGTGCTTCTCTTAATTTGTACTTAGAAAAAGCAGCTAAAGATCTTGGTTTTGATGACTTACTCTGTACAGAGTTAGAAGAACATAATGAATTATTCACAGGACATTTAAAAGGCAGAAATTGTCGTTGCCAAGGAAAAGTTGATAAGTTAAAAGAATTATTAGGTGATTTATCGCAATACGAACTTTATGCTTATGGTGACTCTGCAGGAGATAAACAGATGTTAGCGATTGCCGATCATCCAAATTTTAGAGCGTTGGAATAAAAAATCATAGCAGTTGGTTTTTTGCAAATGACTATATTTCATTGAAAACTATATCTACAAATTACATATAAAAGTCAATTTATTAAAGTAAGTTAATATTTAATAAAAATTAATTAAAAAAGTGCTTTACAATGTTGTAAAAATCTATATAATGCACAACCCATAAAGCCGGTATAGCTCAGTCGGTAGAGCAACTGACTTGTAATCAGTAGGTCCCGAGTTCGACTCTTGGTGCCGGCACCAGACATAGCAAGACATCAAAGCCCACATCCTTGTGGGTTTTTTTATGCCTGAACACACTATGAACACAAACATGTGTTTTTAGCACAAAATCTCTTCATTTCTATTTGTCTTAACCTAGCCTAAAAACCGTCAATACAGAATAAATTACCACATAGTGGCCTGGCTAAATAGAGAGAGCCGAAAAGCTCCAAACAACATTCCTAGAACCTATCAAATGGTAAACAGTACAATTAGCTTAATTTTGTACCTAACTTACCACGGAGCATTATAGGATCGTTATTAATTAAGAAAATATAAACACCAAAAAGTATTGAAGAAAAAGCCACTATCGGCTACATTACAAGAGCTATATCCAGACGTTATAGCAATGGGAATTGGCGTTCCCTAGAAACAATCAACAAGCACTATAACCAAGGCACCTCTCTTTATTTAGAGAAGTGCCCTGATTGTTATGGTGGACTGTGTATGGGGCATTGAAAAATGCGCCGGTTAGATTGTTTCTCGGTACACCAACCTATACATAGTCTACCTCCTTAAAGACAGCCTATCTATACTCCCTATTAAAACGTAATTAAACGCGATTGTAAGCGAGTTTTTATTATTTTATAAAAAGACTCCTATTCAACTAAAACCACGACACAATAGCGGCGTAAACCCACTGTCAAAAAGGACAACAAAACATGAGCTATATAAACAGCGCACTACTTCCCAATGAGTACCTCATCCTCAAAGCCAAAATCCACTGGATCATCTACGTCTCCGCACTGATAATACTCGCTATAGGCTTAACACTCTGCTTTCGTGGTGGTGGTTCAGGCCTAGAAGTGATTGGATTTATCCTTACCGTCATTGGCCTTATCAAACTGTTCAAAGCTTGGTTATACTGCTCTCAATAGAACTGGCCATCACCTCAACACGTATTATTGCCAAATACGGACTTATTCGCCGAAACACCATCGAACTAAAACATGACAAAATGGAAAGTCTCAATGTTGACCAAGGCATCTTAGGACGTATTCTAAACTATGGCAGTGTTTCCGTCATTGGAACCGGAGGGAGCAGGGCGCCGATACCTTATATCGCTAATCCATTGCAGTTTAAGAAAAAAGCACTGGAGACGAGTGAAAAATAAATTTAAGTTATTTGTTAAGAAGTTCCCTTAGTTGGGAGCCTTTTAGTTATTGAGTATATTGTTTACAAAATTGGGCACAGATCAGAAACACCTGTAACATATAAATATCCAAAAATATTCTCAAAACTCATCTTATGCTAACTTATTGAGAATTTAATTTCGAGAATGATCTTTGAGAACTCTAAGTGGTTGATTTTAGATAGTTGGCTTTACCATAGAAGTTATTCTCAAAAACGATCGTTTTTGAGAATATAAATTTAACTACAGATAAGCCAAAAGAAATACCACATTAATTATTATATAGCTTCACTAACTCCGCTCTTGTAGTATCAACTTCGACCGATTCTTTGCCCCTAATTACATAAACGTCAACTCGTGTTAAATCATCATCAATATTTAGATGTAACTTGATAGGTCCCGTGTTTTCTAAAGATTTATTCAGCTTTTCAAAGGCCTGTATCATCTGTTCTTGATCAAAATAGAGGTCTGCTCGTTTGAGTTCATTCGTTTTTTTATTTTCGAAATAAACGACTAATTCATAAGGAACCGCCCTAGGCGCAAGTTGGTATTGATCCTGTTCTTTATAGGTATAATAGAGCTCACCATTTACATAACGCGTTTTATAGTCTTTAAGAGGATACTCGTCATTAGTAGTAAGCACCCAAGGATAGGTATTCATTAGCCGTAGCCAAGGTGCAGAAGAAGGAAGTCTGTGCTCGGCTATTTCCTTTTTTATCTTTTCTGATAATACTGCATAAGGAGTCACCCTATCTGTGCCTTCTAATTGATAAATTAAATATTTTTCTCTAGTCAATGTGTTATTTTCAGTTGGTAGAATCGCCGATACAAATTGCATCCAATTTTTTTCTTCTACTTTTTTAGCTTTAAACTGAGTTAATAGAAATATCTCACCCTCTCCTGAAATCCAGATAGTAACCAAGCCTTGAGGAGCATAATTAACTATAAAATCAAAACTGCCTAAAAAAGGATTTTTAGTTCTATATATAATATCATTTACTGTATATGTGTTTAGTTGTTGTAATTTAGTTTGATCAAAACCAGTTTCTCCTTCCCAAAACTGGTTTTCAGCAATTGAAAAAAAGCGGACTTTAACACCATAAGGTAAAGGTGGATAATCAATCCCTGTTGCTTGAACACCCCAGCCCCAACCTATCTCTGGTGGCCCTCCAACAGAAGTAAAGGGCAAAATGGGCTGTCCTTCTCGGTTAGTTAGGTAGTTATTATTAAAATCTAAAAGTACCATGTAACCATCTGCTGAACTTACATTCACGCCATAATGATAAGTTTTTTCTGTGCTTGGCCATGTTATTGTCATACTGATTAGTCCTAAAAAAATGAAAATACAAATACTAAAAATAAAATACATCGTTTTGTTTTTAGGTATTGTCATTGAGATGTCTCCTTTCCGGAGGATTATTCTGGCGAAAGGTGTTGCCTCGGTTAGCCTGTGTTATATCTTTAATATTGAGAGAGCTATGAATATACTCATGATAGAGTCTTTTTTGATCTTCTGGTGACATATTTATATGATCTGTTAATGAGATGCTATGGGCCTTATTGTTGCTATTTTTGTAGTTATACATAATCACAAGCATAATTATTAATAGGTACAAGCAGAGAGTGCGCAGCAATAGATTCAATATCATTATCTAAGTATTGTTTTTTAAATCCATTAAACGTCATTGATGCTGCATCCTCTGCTACTTTCTTCATTACATTAGCCGATATAAATTGGTAATTATTATTAGGCACTTTATAATTAGCATAAACATCTAAAATTGGGAACGGATTATCCATTGTTGCAGGTATATCAAGAACTCTAAAATCGCCCCAATCTTTTCTATTTTTACTTGTAGGATCACCTTGGTAGTAACCCATTTCCCTGAACCAACGCCAATCAATTTCTCCTTTTGATCTAGACCAAGAATCATCCATTGAGCTGATATACTTATCTTGTAAATAGTCCTTATTATAAGAGCCACCAATATCAGAGTGAGCTCCTGGAAAACTACACTCAAAACCTATGTTGTCTGCCATTGCTGTATTAATATGAGTCAACGGAAAATGCCTACGGTAATCATTTTGTGCAGTTAAATGTACTACGTGAGCTATCTCTTGCTTCTTGCCTATATTTAATTTAAATGGTTTAACATCATTCTCATGAAATAGCCCATGGGATGAAACGGTGTCATATATACCAACTAAACAGATAGAAATATCTCTGTTTTGTAAAGAAAGTTTTAATCTACCAGACTCACCTATATTTCCAACGACTTTATCATAATAATATTCATCTTTTTGTTTACCATCATACAGAGAATCATTTTTCTTAAAATACTCAGCTATGCTTCTTCCTCTTGCTACTTCTTCATCACTGGCTTTGGCCATCGCACAAAAAAAACGAGCGTAGAAAGCTCCACGGCTAAAACCAAAAACATTTAATGTGATTTGAGTGGCACCACATATCTGAATACGTTTCTGAATCTTTTCAAAGGCCTCACTAACTCGTGAGTAGAGTCCACTTTCCCCTTGTGCAAAACCAAGACCTGAAACTTGATCTTTTTGGTGTTTTACTGTACCTGACCCTTCAACATAAATATTTTCAATAACATTTTGTTGTGTCGTTGAAGCCATATAAAGTAAAGCAACATTCGTATAGTAATTACCAAAACTCGTTGCATCTTCAAGCTTTTCTTGAAGCCTTTTTTCATCTTTTGAGGGTGTTTCTTTTAACCGAAGGTCCGTATTAAACATGTTATTACCCGTACCATCAAAGAATACATTAATGGTTAGATTCTTAGTACTTACAGGTATTTGAGAATCGGGGGTTGAGTTGGTTTCTGCATTTTTATTATTTTCATCATTATTAAGCGGCTGCCCTGGCTGTTTATCAGTGAATGTTCCCATGTCTTTACCTATTTATTCAATGTATTTTTAAGGGTTGATAATCCATCTGTGGCTTTGCTTAATAAATCTTCACCATCATCTTTATATAGTAACAGTTTAAGCTTATCAATACCTGTTTGGACTCGCAAAGTTTCACCTTTATTATTGGTTACTCCTTTAAATATCTCACCATCAGCACGGACTATTTTGTATTTAAAGTTGGGAATGGGGTTGCCTTTCTCGTCTTTTATCACAAACATTTCATCATTACCCGGATCATAGGATCTAAAATCATAGTTCATACTCGCAGGTCCTGAATGAGGGTGTTCAGCCGCTTTATGTTCTATTATACCCGGCGCATGCAGGTAGATATTACCCCCTGTAATTTTGATGTAGGCACCACCCGAGGTTAAGAGGATTTCTTTTTCTGCTGCCACTTCAATCCGGTCATTACTGGAAAGGATCTTGAAGTTTTTGTTGGCGAACAGTTCGATGTTGTTGTTTTGCGCTTGGACTTTAATCGGGCCTTTGTTGGTGGCCAGTTTGATTTCTTCGTCGTTGCTAAAGATGTTAATGGCTTTACCGGCGGAGACTCTGAGTTCTTTTTGGGCGGTAAAGTCAGTATGTTCACCGGAGGTGAAGGTGAGGTTTTCTTGGGCACTCATTTGTGCTGTTTTAGGGGTCACCATGGCAATACCTTCGGGGGCACTGGTGAGTATGCCGGGTTTGGCTAGGTCTTTGTAAACTTGTTGGAATTGTTCTTGTTGTTTGTCGATATCCGTTGGATTAACTTCGGAGGATTTGGCGGCGGTGGCTAAGTTTCTGGCGAGGTTAAGGGCAAACTCGAGTTGTTCAATGGCTTCTTTAAGGTCAAGCTGGGTTTCTTTAGCACCACCACGCTCGTTGGCACTGACGTAGATGCCTTTACCGGCACGAATCGCGCCGTGTTCGTCGGTTCTAAGTTCAAAGCCTTTACCCCGTGCTTCCCCCCCACCGTCTGATTTTCGGGGATGGGTCAGGTAGCCGAGGTTTAATTGGCTGGTACCGGGGGTACTGTGAATTTGGGTTTTGACTTCACCAGTGGTGTCATCTAAAAGAACTTCGTTGTAACCACCACCTTTGTATTCTTTACTTTTGAGAGTGCTTTGGGTTTTGATACCTGGCAGGTCATAAGGCACTTTGTTCACCCCATTGTGTACTGCACCACGGATGATAGGGTTATCAATGTCACCTTCTATAAAGTCGATCATCACTTCCATACCAATACGCGGTATTTCAATGCCGCCATAGCGGTCATGGGCCCAGATATTGGCTACCCGTATCCAGTGACTGGAGTGTTCATTATACTGCCCCAAACGATCCCAGTGAAATTGCACCTTTACGCGGCCGTACTCATCACAATAGATTTCCTCATCGGCAGGGCCCGTTACCACCGCGGTTTGCGCACCCAGTACTTTGTGTTTGAAGTGTAAACGCTCAGGACGATAAGGGACGTTTTTTGGGGTAGCCACTAAGCAGTTACGGTAGCCTTGATTAATATCCTCTGAAGGAAATTGCAGTTCTTCAGCAAGAGGGTGTTTAAAATATTTAGGCAGTAAGGTAAGTTCTAGGCTTTGCTTAGTGTGAGTGTTATAACACACTTCAAAAACGATTAAGGGATAACCTTTTTTTACTGATTTTATCGTGAAATCAGGCAAATTAAGGATAGGATCAAGATGAGGTAGTTATAAACTCCTTGTATGATATAAGCTGCATAGCTTATACCTATTTAAAGTTAATTATGTGCCCACTCTTTTGGGGGAGTGCCAATAAGTACAAGTAAAAATATCGAAATATATTCATTACTACAATATAAAGCGACCTCACAGTCGAAATAATGGTATGAGCTCATTTACATTTGAAAACTCTCAAGTTTTGCTTGACCAGAATACCATTGATTAGGCGTTGTTAGAAGTACGGTTCTGATTTGCGCAGTTGATATCATTTCGCTTTTTGGTTTATACCGAAATGACTAAACATAATCGCCCCTGCTGTTGGTACCACTTCAATTTCTAATGGCGTATCATCCTCTGATTCAGGCAGATCATAGGGATTTAATGATAATCGATTCACACGATATGGTGTTAAGCTACTGACTACCGCATAGCCGCGCCAGTCTGTTGTGGTTCCATACTGATTATCGACGCCTACTCCCGATTTTCCAGGTAAGCTGACAATTGCTATAGTTTCACCTAAGCTTTGCCCTAATGTCAAACCATGTGAATGAAGCACTGCGCTACCAGTAAGCTCAACGGTTTTCTGGCGATAGTCTTCTCCCTTTGAATAGCCTATACGTAATCCACCAGCATTATATTGATAATCAGCACTGTAATCCTCACTGTCACCATATTGTCGATCTTTGCTAGTGCTAAGATCATAACTCAGACTGTAGTCATCTAGCAGGGTGCCGCTGACCCCTATACGTCGGCTGTCAGTACTGTCTTTTACTTGAGTTCGATCATAGTTCAGTCTTATACGTGATAGATTAATCGCATCTAATGACAATGAAAGAGAAATGCCTATTTGTGCCTGAGCTTTGCTATAACTGTAGTTGGTATATTCAGCATATACGTTGATATCTAAATCTCCCCAAGTATCACTGTACCCTAGCTCTATGCTAGTTTCTCCTTTGTTATTAGCTCCACGCATTGCTTCTCTCGAAAGTGTCACATATAAGTTGCTAGAGTCGGATAGATACTGGTTATAGCGGGCTTCTAGTCGATACTTTTTTTCGATATCAAATTCACCAACGAATATCCCATCCTCCCAGTCCCATGAGTAAGTGTTTTGTTGAGCAACGGTTTCATTGAAGGTACGATAGTGTTGATCAGGATAATATTGGTACAATAGGCTAAGCGCTGACTCTTGCAAGGGAAATGCTTTAGCATAACGCACGCGTATTGCACTACCTCTGTCCTTACCCTTGATACGTGGATCTTCAGCCTCAGCAAAGGTGTTGTCGAGTGATAGAGCCCCCCAAGGACCGAAACTTTTACCTAGCCCGACAACTGTACTACGATATAGGCTAGAGTTAAGTATACCTGCATATATTGTAGTATCGTTGGGTAAACCATAACTTAAAGAAATCTGGTGAAATAATGGTTCTTGTTGTTCGATACCAAAATAATTTTGATATTTACCCACAGTAAAATCGTACTTCCATTGACCTGGATGAGCTAGGTTAGGCATGGCAGAGTAAGGAATTCTGCGGTAACTTTCTGTACCATCGCTCTCTTTTATGGTGATATCAATATCACCATCGGGAGCTGGAGGGTAGACATCTTTCAGAATAAAGGTACCAGGAGATACGAAAGTTTGGTAGATCACTTCTCCATTTTGTCGTATGGTTACTTTTGCATTACTACGGGCATAACCGCGTATCCAAGGTGAAAAAGTACGTAATCCATCTGGCAGCATTCGATCATCAGAACTAAGGTTTAGACCACGATATTTTACACTATCAAATAGAGTAGATGATGTGTAGCTATCACCGATTGAAAGAGCAGAACGCCAACTCTTAATACTACGGAATGCTAGCAATCGTTCAGTATGCCATGTTGGTTCTCCCCAGGTGTCTTTCTGATAAATGGGCTCATAACGTAAACGCCAAGGTCCCATATTAAAACCAACCGTAATATCAGCAAACAAGCTAACGTTACGTTCTGCATCTTGATACCTTTCGCCAGAATAATGGGCATAATTGATGTTGTAGTCTACAAACATTGCAGTAATACCATCATTCCAACGACTGGTAGCTACGCCATTTTCCATATTAGAAAATATATCATTTGGAATAACCAGTGTCACTAATTGAGCTTTAGGGTCATAAAAATGTAGGATATTGAGTTTTGTTAGTGCATCAGACATCACGCAAAGATTTTTTGAAAATCTCATTTTCTCAACAATCTCATGGCGAACACCCCATTCACGTAGTAGTGGTGCAGTTAGACAGGGTTTATTGGGTTGGTAAAAGTCAAGCAGTACTCGGCCGCGATAGGCATCATTCACGATGATGTAAGTTTTTTCCATTTTTGCAAAGCAAACGGATGCCATCACTCCTGTTAGTACCAGTAAAATAGTACGTAAAATAATGGAATTGACGCTTTTCATTATATATTTAATAAAAAAGGTGCCTAAGCACCTTTTTTATTGTGGTTCATTAGCGTTTCAATGCAGCTAGTTCAGCACGTGCTTGATTTAAATCTGCTGTGACTTCTTGCACATCACGTTGTTTTTC
>CAYNAM010000073.1:0-12433 GCA_964395065.1 uncultured Ventosimonas sp. | reverse complement strand
TCTACACATTGTTTACACGGTTGGATAATATCACTCGAAGTTTCAAGTGATGCCGTGTTGTTTATTCCTAGTATGCTGCCCTGTGTCTGCTTTGCTAGCCAAATATTGTTTAATTGGGTGCGTAACACTAGCATTTGTGAGCTTTTTTCAAGTGCAAGTATTTCTGCTAGGATATCAAAAGATTGTATAGGAACAGGTGGGAAGTATTTTTTCCAGTTATTGATGAGTATGACAGAGAAATCATGTAGTTGCTCATTGTTTAAAAGGGTAATGTATTGGGTTAACCATTGTTGTAATTGATGGCTATCATCTAATGCAACAAGTTGCATACAGTTTTTATACAGTGAATGATGATTTTTAACTTCTTTTGCAGCAAAAGTAGTTTGATCATGAGTTGGCGGTGTTAAGTTTTCTGAGTATGAGGTGTCTTCTGGCGCTAATGTGGTCTGATTTTCTGAAGGAGATATTGTTTCCTCTGTGATGATGGGCATGCTTTTTCGCCAAGCTAAAGCCGCTTTATAAGCTTCATTGAGTTGTTGGAATGCGACAGGATCATTGTCCGGGCGGGTAACCTTTAGTTTTTTAGCGTAAGCACGTTTAATTGCTTTTTCATCAGCACTCGCATCTAAGTCTAAAACATCTAAAGCCCACATAGACTTAATATTCCTCATGTTTTTCTATACTGTCGAGAATTTCTCTAAATTGGTTTTGATAGTTTGTGATTTTTTCTTCATCTTGTGTGTCAAGTATCTGCTGGAAGTTAAGTAATAGTTCTTGCAATTCATCGCGATAGTTAATGTATTCTTCATACAGTCTGGATGCACGTGATATAAGAAGAATATTTTCTTGTTTATCCCTTGGATGAATTTTTAATTGACTAAGTGCCTTTAATCGGGCCTGAATCTCATCATCCGTCATGGTGCTATTATTTTGTTGTAAGATAAGTTCTTTTTTCTCACCTGTATGATTAACGGTAGCTTCTACTTGTAAAATACCATTGATATCGTAGGTGAAACGTATATTCACGCCTCTATCTTGAACCAATTTATTGGGGAGTTTTATATCAAGTTTGCCGAGCAGAATATTTTTATCAGCAATGGGATTTTCACCTTGAAAAATTTTAAAGCAAACAAACTCTTGATCCTCATGGATAGGATGCATATCCTCAGCTCGGCTGATAGGGACAGTACTGTTTCTAGGAATTATAGGCATGAAAAAACCAGAAATATAATCGCCTTGTACATTTTGCTTTGAAACATTAATACCCAGTGAGTAAGGGCAAATATCTGTTAAAATAACTTCATTTAATTGTGCATTGCGAGATTTTAATCCTGATGCAATAACAGCGCCTAATGCGATGGTTTGGTCAGGGTTGATGTGTCGAAGGGGAAGCCGTCCAAGGAGTTTTGATGCTAATCTACTCACAAGGGGCATACGGCTTGCTCCACCTACTAGAACTACTTCATCAAGATCTTGTGGTGTGAGTTTTGCGTCACGTATGGCTCTTTCAATAGGT
Source organism: uncultured Ventosimonas sp. (assembly GCA_964395065.1). Classification (GTDB taxonomy): domain Bacteria; phylum Pseudomonadota; class Gammaproteobacteria; order Pseudomonadales; family Pseudomonadaceae; genus Entomomonas. The sequence continues at coordinate 10,917 of CAYNAM010000073.1, read as the reverse complement.
TTGCGTAGACGTTGAATAAGTGGTTCAGCTATTTCTGCAAAGCGTTGCTCAGTGATTTGCCACTGGTAGGTTTTATTCTGTAAGGCTATACTCAATTGACCTACGCTATTTTGAGTTAATGAACGTTTTAGTAGTTCAAGTTTATTAAGGAATAAATTTAACTCATTGGCTGAAAGCGATGATGCCTCGATGGATAGATCATTGCATGCAGTGGCTAAAAGCACCTGTAGGAAATCCTCTCCGCCCAGAAAGTTGTCGCCAGAACTGGCATGTACTTCAACAACACCATCAAAAATTTCTAAGATAGAAACGTCAAAGGTTCCTCCCCCTAAGTCTAATATTAAGAAGGTACTGTCTTGTTTTCGTTCTTCTAGACCATAAGCCAGAGCTGCTGCTGTAGGTTCGTTAATCAAGCGCTCTACCTTGATGCCTGCTAGTGTTCCTGCTGTTTTAGTTGCTTTACGTTGTGCATCAGAAAAATAAGCGGGTACGCTAATCACTGCTTCAGTGACTTTTTCCCCTGTGGCCGCTTCGGCATCGGCTATAAGAGACTTTAAGATAAGTGCTGAAAGCTCTTCTGGTCGGAGTACTTTGCTTCCTAATGATATTGTTTGGTTTGTCCCCATTAGACGTTTGAAGTTAGCAATAGTGTGAGAAGGATGTGTAGTTAATCGTTCTTTCGCAGCTGCACCGATAAGTATACTCTCATCATCATTAATACTGATAATAGAAGGGGTTAGTAATTCGCCTAAAGCATTTTTAAATAAGACAGAGCCATTTTCTTTGTAGGCGCCTATTAGCGAATGAGTGGTTCCTAAATCAATGCCAACGATCATTGAGTCTTTTCCTTAATATACGTTGAGTTTTTATAGTTAATCTATTTTGAACGACTGAATATTCATAAGATTGATATGAATTATAAGTTTTGTTATTAATCAGTCAATTATTTAATTGAAGATGTCTGTATTAACTGCTATATTCAGCATACTTATTTATAGGTTTGTCAACGTTATGAGTTTAACTGGTTATAAAGGGATAATTAATCCTCTCGATACATGAGAACTGCTTAGATTTATAAAGTTGCTAGCGTATTTATAATCATTAAGTCAATTGCAGAAATATCTATTGATAAAATTAGATCTACAGGTTTGGTTTTGCTTTTAAAACGTCTAATAAGATTTGCCTGTAAAGTAAAGCAATGACAGATAGAAGTATGATTAGTGAGTAGAAAGTAAAAAATGTATGGTGTAGGCTACCGTTTCAGGAAAAACTGGAAAAAGCCTAAAAAATGTAGAGTTAGGACAACAATACATGTTGTTTCTAACAAATTATAACCCGCGAGTAATAAACACGCGGCACCCGATTATTCATGAAGCATTTTGGGTGGAGATGTACTGAGTAGTTAGAGCGTATCGTGTAAGTATTGATTAGATGCCAGAGCATCCGCCGACTATAAAGAAATTCCTCCTCCTTTTATGTCTTTGTATGAAGACTAGGAGACGCGGTCGCGAACTAACTCATCAGTTGGTTAGGCTAGACACGAAGGTGGTATACCACCTTAGCGCGCCCCAAACATTGAACATGTGTATCGAGTGTGCTTTGTTGTTTCTGCTTGCTTGGAAACAGTTGGTAAAGTATGAAGAGAATGCTAATAAATGCAACTCAGCCTGAAGAGTTGCGTGTAGCGCTTGTTGATGGGCAACGTTTATTTGATTTAGATATTGAGTCTGGTGCTCGTGAGCAAAAGAAAGCGAACATTTATAAAGGCCGTATCGCCGCAATTCAACCCAGTTTAGAAGCCGCTTTTGTTGACTTTGGTTCAGGTCGACAAGGTTTTTTACCGCTTAAAGAAATTTCACGTGAATATTTTATTAATGGGCAAGAGAACCATAGTGGTCGCCATAGTATTAAAGATTTAATACAAGAAGGCCAAGAAGTTATTGTTCAAGTAGAAAAAGAAGAGCGTGGTAATAAAGGTGCAGCTTTAACAACATTTATTAGCCTTGCCGGGCGTTATTTGGTGTTAATGCCTAATAATCCTAGTGCGGGCGGTATTTCACGTCGTATTGAAGGCGATGAGCGTGTTGAGTTAAAAGAAATATTAAGCGCATTAAAAGCCCCAGCAGATATGGGGTTAATAGTAAGAACTGCGGGTCTCGGTCGTGGTATTGAAGAGTTACAGTGGGATTTAGATTACCTATTGCAGTTATGGTCAGCGATTAAGGAAGCGGCTGATAGTGGTCCTGCGCCTTTCTTGATTTATCAAGAAAGTAATGTGATTATTCGTACAATACGTGACTATTTACGCCAAGATATTGGTGAAGTATTAATTGATACAGTGGATGCTTATGAAGAGGCTTTAAACTTCATTAGTCAAGTCATTCCGCAATACAAACATAAAGTTAAATTGTATCAAGATGCAGTTCCTTTATTTAATCGTTATCAGATAGAAAGCCAAATCGAAACGGCTTTCCAACGTGAAGTCCGTTTACCTTCTGGCGGTTCTATTGTTATTGATCCGACAGAGGCTTTAGTCTCTATTGATATTAACTCAGCTCGTTCGACCCGTGGCAGCGATATTGAAGAAACTGCTTTACAAACTAATTTAGAAGCGGCTGAAGAAATATCACGTCAACTTCGTTTACGTGATATTGGTGGGCTGATTGTCATTGATTTTATTGATATGACGCCATCTAAAAACCGTCGTGCAGTAGAAGATTGTGTGATGGAAGCTTTGAAAGCGGATAGAGCACGTATACAGGTAGGCTCAATTTCTAAGTTTGGTTTATTAGAAATGTCACGTCAACGTTTGAGACCTTCACTGCGTGAAACCAGTGGTGTAACTTGCCCTCGTTGTAATGGTCAAGGAACTATTCGTGATGTTGAGTCGATTGCATTGGCTATTTTGCGTTTAATTGAAGAAGAAACACTTAAAGAATCTACTGCTGAAGTCAGGGCTCAAGTACCTATCCCTGTATCTGCATTCTTACTAAATGAAAAAAGAAATGCAATTACTAAAATTGAGTTAAGAAGCCAAGTACGTATTGTGATTATTCCAAATGATCATTTAGAAACACCAAACTTTGAGGTTCAACGCTTACGTACGGATAGCCCTGATGCTCAGTTTAATGAATTAAGTTATGAAATTCAGCATGCAGAAGTAGAAGACGATACTAATCATTCTAACTCTTCTAAAGCGCTTATTCGTCAGGAGGCAAAAGTTAAAACTATTGCACCTAAGCAACCTGCTCCTGAGGTAGATAAGAAAATTGGTGGTTTGAGAGGGATTGTAAAATCACTTGTCAGTTTATTTTCTGTGAAAGAAGAGACTGAGGAGACAACTAAAATAGAGAGATCGACTGAAACTGTTGGGCGTAATAATAATCGTCGTAATAATGAGCAACGTAATCAGTCTAGACGCAATAACAATAACCGTAAAGAAACTCAGCAAAATAATAAAGAGAGAGATGAAGAGCGTAAAACGCAAGCTCGTCCTGATCGTCGTCGTAACGAGGAAAAGATTAAGGATAAGGTTATTGAAAATGAGGTCGTGGAGGCACAAGAAGATCTCGCAAAAGGTAATGAGAATAATGTGAGTGAAAGTGATGAGCGTCCGCGTCGTCGTACTCGAGGGCAACGTCGCCGTAATACGAGAAATGATCGCCCACGCGAACCGCGCAATAGTAATGAGGTTACTGACTCGGCAGAGGTAGGACAACAACAAGATTTGTTGGAAACTGCTAACCAAACACCTGCTAAAGTGAATGAGCCAGCAGCTATTAAAAAAGAACGAGTTGATATTGATAGAGATTTTTCTGAGCCAAAGGATAAAGTAGTTGAGTCTGTTAGTACATCGAAAGAACTTGTAGTAAATAAATCAGTAGAAGAGTCCCATGTATCTTTTCAATTAGAAAAAGTTGCTGAGGTTATTTCTGAACCAAAGCCTGATGTAGATGTAGTAGAGAAGCCAGAGGCTAGCAAAAAACCTTCTCAAGAGGTTAATAGGGCTAATAATATCGTAAATGATGTTGTTGAAGAGAAAGAAACTATAGCGCCGCCTGCTCGTGCTATTGGACGTGCACCTAACGATCCTAGAGAAATGCGCCGTCGCCAGAAGACCGAAGAAGAAAGCAATACTCCTGTGCAAGTGGTGAGTGAACCTAAAAAAGAATTAAGTTCACAGTTACCGTTAGAATCAGCCTCTAAAACAGAACATGATAATTAATTTTTATCATTAGAAGAAGGATGCTTAGGCATCCTTTTTTATTTAAGACTTAAAACCAGAGGTTTTAATTGATTAGTAAAATTAAGCGAATCATTCATTGTTTTTTGTTAAATATAATTGATTTGGTAGCAATACGAAAGGCTAATATTAAAGAGAAAAGTCTAGCAATAATTAGGGTTGATGCTATTGGAGATTACATTCTTTTTAGAGATTTTTTACCCTTATTAAAAGTGTCTAATCAGTATAAAGATTACAAGATTACCTTAATTGGTAATGAGGTATGGAAAGTATTAGCAGAAGTATTAGATAGTGAATATGTAGATGATTTTATCTTTTTGGATAGAAATAAGTTTTATAGAGAGTATTCCTATCGTTTTATGATGCTTCGTAAACTTTCATCAGTTGGTTTTGATATTGTTCTTAACCCAATGTACTCTCGAGAATATTATATTTCTGAAAGTATTACTAAATCATTATCAGCACATGAAAAGATTGCTTGTGAAGGGGATCATAGTAATATTTCTGCTCATGATAAGAAAAAAGCTGATAGTTTTTATACAAGGCTATTTTTGAATAGAAAAGAAGTTATGTTTGAGTTTTATCGTAATCAAGAGTTTTTTGAACAATTATTGGGTAAACCACTATCAATACACTTGTCCATAGATAAAAGAAAACTCCCAGTATTTAATCAAATATTACCAAGCCATTTTATTGTATTATTTTTAGGCGCTAGTCGCTCTTATCGAAAATGGTCACCCAAAAACTTTGCTGAGGTTGCTATTTTTTTAAAGCAAAAATATCATTATGAAATAGTTATTTGTGGTGCACCATCTGATATCGAACAAGCACAACTATTTAAGAAGTTTTTTAAGCATGATTATGTTGATTTAGTGGGTAAAACAACATTGTTAGAGCTAATGACAGTTATTCAACAGAGCCAATTTCTCATTAGCAATGAAACCAGCGCAGTTCATTTTGCTGTGGCATTGGGCGTTAGTAAAGTATTTGTTCTTTATAACGGCCGTCACTTTGGAAGATTTACTCCTTATCCTGAATCATTACACCAAGGTTACACGCTAATTTGCCACCCAGAGATTACCAATAATAAGCTTTTATATCAAAAGAATAGCCATGATAGTTTATATATTAGTCAATTAGATATTAATGATATAACGGTTGAAGAAGTAATTCGAGTGTTAAAAATTATATGATTAAGAGGTTTAATAAAATATTTTTAAAAGAAACCTTTTTAGAAAAAATGATAACTTGTTTAGTATAACAATTATTCGGTTGCTAAATAATATATGGTAGTTTTTGCCCTAATTAAAAATAGATTAATCACTAATTCGATGTGGATCATATTAGAAAAAATATTATCATTTCTGGGTTTGATTTTTATTACTTCTTTTGTTGCTAAATATATAGGTCCTGAAAGTTTTGGTAAGCTAACATTTGTCGGAACAATCTTTGGTATAGTACAAAGTATAGCGATGTTTGGGACAGATGTAATAGGTACTAAAAGGCTTAGCCAGAATCATGATTCTGGCATTAGGGTTTTAGTTTCAATTACTCTTTTACGTAATGTGATTTATTTTAGTATATTAATACCATTACTTATTTATATGTGGTATTCCTCAGATACATTAACAGGTATCTTTTCAATAGCCATTGCAATAGCTACGTATATTGCATTACAAGATATTTATTTATTGTATAATGATGCTACTTTAAAAGCAGTGTACAATGTTTTGGCTAATATCATAGGACTAGCAATAAGTTTATTTTTTAGATTTTGTGTTCCTTATTTTGAGCTGGGGCCTGAGTTTCTTGCAATACCTATTATTACTATTACACTAATACCTTTTTTAATTAGGAGAGTAATATTTAGTAAAACGGTAAACCATCAAATAACAAAAAAAATTAGATTTAAACATAAGGTATTGTATTCTCGATATGTTTTTCTTGCCGGTAGTAGTTTAGTTGTTTCATCCATTGCTGTAGCATTTTATGTAAGTATTTCGCAATTAATCATTGGTATCCTTGATACAAAAACAAGTCTAGGTATTTACTCGGTTGCTTTAACTCTAGGGGCTACGTGGGCTTTTATAAACCAAGCATTTTTAACAACATTCACACCAAGGCTTTATCAGTCAAAAACTAATGAAGATGCATATAGAAATACGTCATTAATATCAAGAATAATGCTCATTTTTGGTTTTACTTATTTTATTATATTTGCAATATTTGGGAAGTATATCATAATTCGTTTGTATGGCTCACAATACATTGCTGCATATAGTATTGTTTTGTGTATTATAATTTCCACCATTTTATCAAACTTAGGGCAGGTTTATGCGCGTTTTATTATATTACAAAACGGGTATGGCTACTTAATGTATAAACAGATTGTGGTATTACTTTTTGGTGTGGTTACAGGGCTCTTATTAATTTATTTATACGGGATTTATGGAGCTGCATATAATGTTATATTAATTGAGGTTTTTTCATTGACCATTAGCAATTATTTTTTTAAACAATGCGAAGTATTACGCGCGCAGTTATATATATTTAAAGTTAAAAATCCTGTGACTAAAAAAATGTGATGCTATGTATGTAAAACTATATGTAATGATTAAGCGCTAAAATAAATATTTTAGAACTTAGATTATCTTTGAGTAAAAGAGATTATTATGTTACCAGTTTATGTGGTATCACTTGCAAGAGATACCGAAAGACGGAAAATTATTAAAGAAAAATTAGATAGCTTGCAAATTCCATTTGAGTTTATAGATGCAATTTATGGTAAAGATCTATCAAATGATATATTTTTAAAGTTAAACCCTAAAGGAAAAAGTCTAGAGACAGGTGATCTTCCAACACCAAATGAAGTTGGTTGCGCTTTAAGCCATTTAAAAATATATGAGTTGGTGCAACAAAGAAAACAGCAATGGGCTTGTGTTTTTGAAGATGATGCTATCATCGATGACAGAATGAAAGATTTTTATATAAGTTTTACAAATAACTTGGCCAAATTTGATGAAGATAATTTGTATTTAATGGGGGGGCAAAATGGAGTATCTGCCAATCTTCTAGTATCAAAAAGTTTTTTTAGCTTCTTTTTTGTTGGAAAACAGAAGTTTACTAAACTTATTAATAGTGAGAAATATGTTTGTAGGGCTTGTTGCTATATGATAAGTAATATTATCGCTAATAAAATGATTAATCTTTCTAAAACTACCTTTCTGTTAGCGGATGATTGGGAGTTTTTGGTTAAAAATAAAATCATAAATGACATTTATTTATCTGATTTCGTAGATCACCCAATTGATTTGTCTTCAAGTAATATCGAGCAAGAGCGGCTTGTAGTACAAAAAAAGATAAGAGCAAAAATAGGGAAAAAGAGTGTTTTCAGACGGTTACGAAATGGGATCTTTTTTTATACAAAGTTTTATAGTAGAGTTTTTATGGCACAATTATATCGGTTTAAACGTTAATATTATGGATACCATATTATTATATGTCGACTTCAATCATCTAATTGTTTATAATCGCATAACCTAAATTCCATTTCGGGGTCGATTAGGATTCGACGCTGGTAATGAAACTTGAGGGGCATGTCGAGCTGGTAGCAAACCTCGTAAATTAGTTGCTACAAATTATAGTTGCAAACGAAGACAACTACGCTTTAGCTGCTTAGTCAGCTAACAGATGCTAGGGGCTGCCTGTAATCCTGAACCATCTGTCAAATAGAACAGGATCGTCACAAAGCTTGCTATAGGCGGAGTGATTAAACTTTATATAGCTAGCTCAAAGCACCCTGCCTATCGGGCGGCGATGAGTCAATTTAATAGATAAGGCTAAGCATGTAGAACCGATAGCGGAGTGCTGGCGGACGGGGGTTCAAATCCCCCCGGCTCCACCAAATTAGAAACCCTGATAGTTAATTATCAGGGTTTTTTATTAGTAGTCAAAAAGTTGAAAAGTAGACGTTTATAGTGCTGTCCTGCAAGTAACATTATCTTGTGACTTTATTGGGGGGAGGCACATCATGATCCGTTGCGGGGACAGGTAAGGCTTCAGGCGTTCCCGGTGTTATATCAATGGGTGTAACTCCTTTAGGGAGTGTAAAGCTTAATTGTTCAGCTGTTAGTGGCGAGAAGTCATAATGACTGAAGAGTGCTTGGAATTGATCTGTTCCTGCAAGGATGTAGTTATCAACTAAGTAACTGTTTTTATTAACGGTGATAGTAGCGGTTTTTAGTGTGTTAGCAAATTGCTTAACAAACTCATCTTGAGGTATATCTAATTGGCGTATTTGCGTATATTTAGTAAATTTTTCTGTATTAATATTTCCTTTTAGTATGATTTCTTTGCCTTTACAGGAGGCTTTTAAATCATAAATTGAAAGGATAGTTTTGATTGTTCCTACATAGTCCTCACCACTTAATAACCCACCAGCTAAGGAGTAATCTGTATTGAAAGGGCGTTCAGCTGTACGCTGTTTAATTTTGCTTAAATCAACTTTGTAAACCATATTAACCTCTTCAATCCATTGGTATTGTTTGTCATAAACAATGGTCAATGTATCATTGTCAGATATTTTTATGGTGGCTTTTAATAAGTCAGGACGCTTGCTAGCAATAATCATTTCAGCAGGTTGCTGATTGTTGACAATAGATTTTATTGTTACCTTATAGTCAGTTATGTTGTCTAAGCGTTGCTCCATTTTATTGATAATATCTTGTGTATTACAACCTTTTGAGTTTGCATAGGTATATGAAGTAATTACAAATAGTATTATAAAAATAGGACCTAGTTTGTTGTATTTTATCGTCATGCATCCCTCACTGTCATTAAAGTCTACGCTGGATAAATTATGGGGGATTGAGAATAGAACTTCAATAGATAAAGAGTAGTAGGGCTTTTCTATGTGTTATTGCAGAGTACAAGGGCTGTACTCTGCAAGTATTTTACTCTGCAAGTATTTGTTTCATTAGTTCTTCCAGTGCTTCAGTGATGCTGTCTGGCTTAATAATTAATAGGTCGCAGTCGAGATCATCTAGAATAGCCTCGGCAGTATTTCCCATTAGTGCACCAGATGCACCTGTACGCCCCATATTGCCGATAACACAAACAGAGGCATCAAGATCCTTAGCAACTTGAGGAATAATAACATCAGCAGCACCTGCGAGTAGGTGAATATTTTCTTTGTTCAAGCGCGGATGAGCTTTTTCAAAAGAGTCACAGGCCTTTATGTAGAATTGTTTTATTTCTGATGTCATTCCATGTATTTTTGAGTCAGGATGAATTTCTGCAAAAATAGGGGAGGGATAGACGCTCACAAGATGCAGACTGGTACCTTTTGCAACATAAGTTAAGGTTTCAGCCACATCAACAAGGGTGTTGTGTAGTTCAATATGGTTTTTATCGGAGCTACCTAAGTCAACAGCCGCTAATACAGGTCTGTTTGCCCAAGGTTTGTCTTGGTTCACAATTAAGATAGGGCAAGGGCAAACACGAAGTAATTTCCAATCTTGAGGGGTAATAATGGCACGTTTTAGGATGTTATCGGGTAAATGTGTTTTGATAACTAACATGCTGTTTTGTTGCTTTTGAACAGTCACAATGGTTTTGTGATAGTTTTCATGCCATGCGATTTCAGAAGAAATCTGTAGGCCAGATTCTTGTAGAGAGTTAACGGTGTTATTAAGTAGATTTTCTGCTTTTTTTGAGTCGCTACAAACAAGTAGATGTAAAGATGAGTTTGTTACTTTTGCAAACTCTTTAGCGCGCCTAATGACAGGATTATTATCATGTTTAGGGTCAATAACTACAATAATACTATCGGTATTTTTCATAATTTTTCCTATTTAGAGTTGCCACTCAAGTTATGGTCATACTATATAGCGTCTTAATGAATAAAAACACTATTTTATAAGAACAAATAGTTTATTAATATTGGGTGTATAATAATTAAAAAATTAAATATATCAATATAATATGATATATAAACTTTTACTGCGATGCTTTGGTTATGGATAAACAGATTTTTATACCTAATGAAGTTACACTAACCCCCTTATCTTTGCCTGTATTTGATAGGAAAAATATAGGTTTAGCTGTACTCAGGCTCGATAAAACAGATCAGTTAATTTCAGGTAATAAATGGTTTAAGCTACATTATCATTTAGTTCAGGCAGATTTACAACAGGCTAAAGGATTATTAAGTGTGGGAGGTGCGCATTCTAACCATTTACATGCTCTTGCCGCAGCAGGAAGAAAATTGGGATTGCTCACCGTTGCTTTGGTACGTGGAAAGCCGGTGGAAACGCCTACAGTGGTTGACTTACAAGGACTAGGCATGCGTTTGCATTGGTTGAGTTATGGTGAGTTTCGTTGCCGTTATCAAACAGCTTTTTGGCAAGAGTGGGCAAAACGTTACCCTGATTTTTATTTAGTTCCTGAGGGAGGAGGAGGTGTTTTAGGGGCTAAAGGATGCAAGGTGATTCCTCAACTTATTCAGCAGCAATTACCTGCTATAGGCTGGGATGATTTCGATTATATTTATACAGGGGTTGGTACGGGAAGCACATTAGCAGGTATTGTTTGGGGGCTTGAGGGCACACGTCAGGTTGTTGGCTGTTTAGCAGTGCCTGAGCGTTATGGTGTTGATGTACAAATTAAAGCCTTAC
>CAYNAM010000072.1:0-12618 GCA_964395065.1 uncultured Ventosimonas sp. | reverse complement strand
CAATCAACAGATGGTATTACAGGCGCTTGATTGGTTAACTATACAACCTGATGATACTATTCTTGACTTATTCTGTGGGTTAGGTAATTTCACACTTCCCATGGCAACACAAGCCAAAAAAGTAATTGGTGTTGAAGCTGTAGAGACGATGGTTGAAAGCGCAAAAAATAATGCCGTTCATAATAATCTTAACAATATTGAGTTTTATCAAGCCGACCTTTCTCAACCTATAACTGGAAAAACATGGACTAGTGAAGAACTTTCAACTATTGTATTAGACCCACCTCGAGAGGGTGCAATACATGTTATAAAACAAATGGGAAAGCTTAACACAAATCGTATACTTTATATCTCATGCAACACTGCTACACTTGCGAGAGATGCAGAGTTATTGACAAAACAAGGATTCCAAATAAAAAAAGCAGGTATAATAGACATGTTTCCCCAAACGTCGCATATAGAAACAATGGTATTATTTGAGAGATAAACACAATATCGGTACAATAAAAATCATTTTTTACTAAGGTAGCTTCATGGTACAGGTCAAAGCACATCAATCTATTAATGAAGATGGTAGTATTAACCTAGACACATGGTTAGAACATATTAACTCCATGGTTTCTGACTTAGATATAAACGCATTAAAAGAAGCATGCGAATATGTCAATCATGTAGCTAATACAGGAGCCCCCTCTCACAAAGGTTGGAGTGAAGACATGTCCTGCTTTCATGCAGGACTCGATATTGCTGAAATTCTTGCTGATTTAAACCTAGACCAGGAAACATTAATCGCCGCCGTTCTCTATCGAGCTGTACGAGAAAACTATATACCACTAGAAGATGTACAAAAAAAATTCGGCGATGTCGTTGCTAAACTGATAGAAGGGGTTTTGCGCATGGCAGCGATCACCCTTGCCAATAACCCTGTTCCATCTGATATGCTAACACCACAAGCGCAGGTAGAAAATCTGCGTAAAATGGTAGTCGCCATGATTGACGACGTGCGTGTAGCACTTATTAAGCTAGCTGAACGTACCTGTGCTATTCGTGCAGTTAAAAATGCATCTCCCGAAAGAAAAATTAAGGTAGCCCATGAGGTAGCTGATATTTATGCCCCACTCGCCCATCGTTTAGGCATTGGTCATATAAAATGGGAGCTGGAAGACCTTTCTTTTCGCTATTTAGAGCCCGAGCAATACAAACAGATAGCCACATTACTCCACGAGCGCCGTCTTGATCGCGAACAATATATTGCAGACGTTATGCAGCAACTGCGTGAAAAGCTCGAAGAAGCACATATTGAACCCGACATCAGTGGTCGTGCTAAACATATTTACTCTATATGGCGTAAAATGCAGAAAAAAGGACTGAAATTCAGTCAAATTTACGATGTTCGTGCTGTTCGTGTACTGGTTCCTACATTGGCTGACTGCTATACAACATTAGGTATTGTTCATACCTTATGGCGGCATATTCCTAAAGAATTTGATGATTATATTGCCAACCCCAAAGAAAATGGCTATCGCTCGTTACACACAGCGGTGATCGGTCCTGAGGGTAAAGTGTTAGAAGTACAAATACGTACACATAGTATGCATGAAGAAGCAGAACTTGGTGTTTGTGCTCACTGGCGCTATAAAGGAACTGACTTAAAAAACAAATCTGATCACTATGAAGAAAAAATTGCATGGTTACGCCAAGTTCTCGAATGGCAAGAAGAACTGGGTGATGTTATGGGGATTGCTGATCAAATCAGATTAGATACAGAACCCGACCGAGTCTATGTTTTTACACCAGATGGGCATGCCATCGACTTACCCAAAGGCGCTACCCCTTTAGACTTTGCCTATCGAGTGCATACTGAAGTAGGCCACCGCTGCCGTGGGGCAAAAATTAACGGGCGCATTGTTCCTTTAAACTATATTTTAAAAACAGGTGAACAAGTTGAAATTATTACCACTAAAGAAGGAAGCCCAAGCCGTGATTGGCTAAACTCGAACCTTGGTTATATTAATACATCAAAAGCCCGAGCTAAAATCATTCACTGGTTTAAACTACAAGACAGAGATCAAAATATTGTCGCAGGTAAAGCAATGCTAGAGCGAGAGCTTTCTCGCCTTGCTTTACGTTTGCCTAACCTCAACGCACTGATTGAAAAAGCTAATGTCAAATCTGTTGATGATCTATTTGCTGGTTTGGGTGCCGGTGATTTAAGGCTGAATCACATTGTTAATCTTGCAAACCAACTCAGTGAGTCTAATGACAGTACCATTGAACAACTTGAGCTCATACAACGCCGTCCAAGCAGAATGGGAAATAGCTCAGGAGAGATTCAGATTCAAGGTGTTGGGAACCTTATGACCCAAATGGCTAATTGCTGCCATCCTGTTCCAGGAGACCCTGTTATTGGCTATATCACCATAGGCCGAGGCGTCACTATTCACCGCCAAGATTGTCCTAATGCCCTGCAATTAGCCAGCAAAGAACCTGAACGGATGATACAGGTCGACTGGGGTACAGCACCAGCACAAACCTACCCTGTTGATATCCATATCAAAGCCTATGATCGCTCAGGTTTACTACGCGATATCTCACAGGTTTTACTCAATGAGAAAGTGAATACACTGGCCATGAATACTCTTTCAAACAAAGAGAACAACACCGCCACCATGAAAATAACTATAGAAATCACAAGCTTAGAGGCTCTTGGGCGATTACTTGGGCGTATTTCACAACTTCCTAATATCATTGAAGTTATGCGCAGTCTCAATAGTTAGTTATCGAAACACACTAACCCACAACCTTACTACTTGCATATCAGGGATACTCGAAAATTCGATCAATCCCTGTAATAGCGACACCATGTTCAAACAACACTTCATTAAAAAGAGCTCCATCCTCTAAATAATAACGCCAGAATCCAACTTGTAGACCATCTCTATAAGTTCCTTCGACAGACTTATTACCATTTTCGTGCCAAATACTATAAGAACCAACTAACTTTCCCTGTTTATAAAAACACTCTTTCTCTTTCCCCCCAGAGGAATACCAATCAATACATGGGCCTTCTTCTAATCCCTTATCATAGGCTAACTCTGTTCTTAACTGTCCATTGTCATGCCAATATTTTGTAAGCCCCTGTAGATAATCTTTTTCATAATAGCCCTCTCGTTCTTTTTGACCATTTTCGTACCAACAGCCGCCCTCCCCTTGAAAAGAACCTTGATGATACGGAATTAATTGATCTTGCTGGCCATTTTCATACCATAACTTCCAAAGACCTTCCTCTAATCCATTTACATAAGGTGCCTCAAGTGCTAACTGACCATTTTCATGCCATTCAAGCCAAACAATATCCTCAACAGGAGAACCATCTTCAAAATAAATTGCGACCTGCTCATCCGTTTTTGGATGACAAGATCGACAAAAACCATGGCGGATACCCTCATCATAACTGTCTTCTGTTTTAAGCTGTCCATTAATATACCATGTCCGCCACACACCATGACGCTCACCATTTTGGTAATAGCCTTCCGTTTGTTTTTCCCCCGTTTCATACCAGGCTTGGTACAAGCCTTGTGCGTTACCGCTGACATAACATTGTTGTTGTTCTTTTTGGCCATTCTCATAATAAGTAACCCACCATCCCTCTCGCTCACTATGATGAAAATAACCATCAACATATTTATTTCCTTGTTCATAATAAGAAATAAAAGGACCTTCCTCCAATCCTTGATAATAGTTTTTCTCCATCGACTTCTGATGATTATCATAATAGGTTACCCACATCCCTGTACGCATTCCCTCCTCCAGATACCCCTCTAGGATTAAAGCACCATCATCAAAGGCTTTATGCTCACCATGCAACCATCCTTTTTTATAATTAGACTCAATATAAGAACGTTGATCATCAGGCCAATATTTTCGCCAACAGTTCTCTTTGTTATTTTGTAAAAAATGTCCGACACCAGCCTTTTTCCCATTCAAATACCAAGATTGCCAAAGCCCACAGCGCTTTCCTTTACTATAAGTAATCTGCTGCTCTATGGCACCCGTTCTGTAATATAACGTTAATACACCATCAATCGGTAAATGCTCATATTCAAAGCTAACGTTAGCTAACGGTCTATATTTCTGTAAAAGAAAGGGATCTGTACGCTTTTCACCTGTCTGATAAAAATCTTGTACCATCTGATAATCATCATGACATTCCCTAATAACTTGACGACTAAAAGGCTTAACAGAAAAAAGATGGGACATGTAAAATAATAACTCATAATAAAAACATCAAGCCTATACTATAACAGAAACAGCTCCCAATTTATAATTAGCAATAATATAGATCCAGATAAATCTACCACAACTTTATACTTTCTACTTAACCATCACTGATAGACAGTTCATACTGCTTAATAACCTGTAAAAAGTTTTGAGGTAATGGGCGATGACGGCAAGAAGACACAGTATATTTACTTTCAATATTGGTATAGCAATACCAATTATCATTTAACCTATTGGCTTGGTAAGCAATAGTAAGTAAACGCCCCTTAACAGCCTTACTCGGTGTGTCATCTCTCATGACAACATTGATAAAACACGTTTTTGAAGTAGCATCTTCTAAAAAGCGTATTGTTTTAACATAATGATAAGCCTCCACCTCTGTAATGATCAAGGATTTATCAGTCATTAGAGGACAACGCTGATATTGCTTATAAAATGCAAGCACCGGCTGCTGATACCTCATCATCAGTTCATAAGCCTCTTGAGTTTCTATTGCTGGACGATGCTGGTAGTCAATAATAATACTGGCTAAAAATTTATGACTCACAATAAATAGCAATACAAAAACGATCCAAAAAACAATAATAAACTTCTTTCTACTCGTTACTCCTGCCACAATAGTTCCACATACAATTCTAATATTATGATTAAAATATTGTATCCTATTACCGATAAAGTAAACTATACTAACCGCGTAACTCATCCATAAAAGGAGCGATCTAATATGCCATGGTATGGTTGGATAATCTTATTTCTAGCAATTTGTATTATTATTAGTCCTCTATTCTCATTACTAAAATCCAATAAAAAACTAGAATTTACTGAAGCAGAAAAAAAAGCTATTCGTGAACGCAATCAGAAATGGGATGAGATAGAAAAAAAGGAAAAAGAATAGATCATGCTACTTTTTGTAAATAACATTTAACTAGGCTCTGCATGTACGCTTATACTCCACCCCCAGACTTACTTACAAATCGTACTATTTTTATCTCGGGTGCCGGGCAAGGTATTGGTAAAGCCTTAGCTATTGGCTGTGCAACACTGGGGGCAAAAGTCATCATGTTAAGCCGCTCAGTTCAAAAACTTCAATGTGTTAGCAAGCTAATAATAGATCATGGCTTACAGAAACCTATTCTAATTCCTTTTGATTTAGAATATGCCTCTGAAGAGGATTATCAAACACTCTGCATAACGCTCTCAGAGCAAATCACTCACTTAAATGGTTTAATCAATAACGCATCTATTGCAGCCAGTCTCAAACCTTTTACCCAAATTTCTAATAATGAATTTAATCGTGTCATGCATATCAATGTTAATGCTACCTTTGCGTTAACCAAAGCCCTCTTTCCTTTACTAAGCAAAGCCTCTGAAAGTTCTATTATATTGACCTCAAGCTCTGTTGGACGTATTGGCCGTGCTAGCTGGTCAGCTTATGCAGCCTCTAAATTTGCAACGGAAGGACTCATGCAATGCCTCGCTGATGAGCTAAAAAATACGAATATACGTGTCAACTGCATCAATCCAGGAGCAACAAGAACAGCTATGCGAGCACAAGTTTATCCTAATGAAATCGTAACCAAGAACCCATTACCAAAACAAATTCTTCCTGTTTATTTTTACTTACTTGGCTCTGACAGCAAAGGAGTCAATGGGCAATCATTTAACGCTCAATAACTTCTTAGAAATAATGATGACAAAAAAAAATGCTTTAATTCAAATGCACATTGCCGCCATTTTATTTGGTATCTCAGGGATATTTGGCAATCTTGTTGTTAGCGATGCGTTTATAATTAGTTTGGGACGCTCCATCTTTGCCATTTTAGCCATGACACTTTTAAGTATTCACTTTCGACTAATACCTTGGCGTACTCCCTTAAAATCACTTCATATGCTTGTATTATCTGGAATACTATTAGCCGCCCACTGGGTATCATTTTTCCATGCGATTAAAGTAGGCAATATCGCCATGGCTACCCTCGGCTTTGCTTGTTTTCCTGCGTGTGTTGCTTTATTTGAAATGCTCTTTTTTAAAGAAAAAATAACCCTTACAGAGTATGGATTACTTCTTTGTGTTTCGGTAGGACTTATTATGGTAACCCCCTCATTTGATCTTAAAAATGGTGGTACTATCGGCCTAATTTGGGGAGTTGTCTCGGGTATTCTTTACGGTGCTAGCGTTGTCGTTAATCGTTACAATCTTAAGCTGACAACCGGCGTTCAAATATGCTGGTGGCAATGTACAGTTGTTTTGATTGTTTTAATACCCTTTAGCTTTAATCAGATAGGCTCTGTACCAAAAATGGATTGGCTATGGATTGCTTGCTTAGGTCTTCTATGCACAGGACTGTCTTATTATCTTTTTATCAGTAGCTTAGTTGCAATTAATGCTAAAACAGCTTCTATTATTATTGCACTAGAACCTGTATATGCCATTCTAGGGGCTTGGGTTTTATTCCATGAAATACCCACCATAAGAACAATCATTGGCGGATTGGTGATTATAGCCGCTGTTATTTGGGCAGGATTACAAAAACAAACAACCAATACTCATTGATATGAATAAGATGAGATGGATAAAACAACCCATCTCATGACTGATTATTAATGCTGATGACCGCCTTCGCCATGGATATGTCCGTGCGCTAACTCTTCTTCGGTTGCATCACGTACATCCATTACCTTTACCTTAAAGTTTAAACGTTGACCAGCTAAAGGATGATTACCATCTACCGTAACATTATCACCGTCAATATCACGTATAACCACTACTTGCACACCACCATCAGGTGCTGATGCGTGAAACTGCATACCCGGTTCTAGTTTATCAACGCCTTGAAAAGCACTGCGGGGAACTTCTGCTACTAGCTCAACAGAATAATCACCATATGCATCTTTAGGCTCAACAGCAACCTCAAGTTCATCGCCAACTTTTTTCCCTAGCAATGCACTTTCTAAACCTGGAATAATATTATTAAATCCATGTAAATAAGCTAGAGGAGAATGCCCCTCTGAACTATCTAATACATCACCCGCTTCATTCGTTAATGTATAATCAATATATACCGCTTTTTTAGGTTCAATTTGCATGCTATTGGCCTTTTTTATAAAAATTTGAATTGAAGTGTGCATATTACAATGCTTAGAAGAATATATCGACTAAAAACTTATTAAAATTTGTATAATTACTCTTGCATAATGCCAACATTCCTGTAATTTAATAGTGCAGTATAAAAATAACTTGAAACAAAAAAATAAAAATTTTTATAAATATTTCAATGTATTTTTATGTCGGTCAATTAATGGACAATAATATTTTTAATTAAAGTTACTTAACTTTTTATATAAATTATACTATCAAATGTTTCTTTGTAGATACGTATATAACCTGAAGGTATTTTTTATGGTCTCTCGTAATATTTTAGTTATCAACTGTGGTAGTTCCTCTCTTAAGTTTGCTTTAGTTAATCCTGAACAAAGTCAGTTTGCCATTTCTGGTTTAGCTGAGTGCCTAAATACACCCGAAGCGGTTGTTTCTTGGAAAATAGGTGATGATAAAAACACATTGTCCATTCCTAACGGAGATCATAAGGCAGCTTTATCTAAAATTATGCCTTTGGTTCAAGATATTTGTCATGGAAAATTAGATGGTATCGGCCACCGTGTTGTACATGGCGGGCACGTTTTCACTGCACCAGCCAAGATAACACCTCAAGTACTGTCTGAAATAGAACGTATTTCTCCTCTCGCACCTCTACACAACCCCGCAGCACTACAGGGAATGCGTGCAGCGTTAGAGGTTTATCCTGATCTTTTACAAGTTGCTATTTTTGATACTGCCTTCCATCAAACGATGCCAGAACAGGCTTTTCGTTATTGTATTCCTGAGGAATATTACTCGAAGCATTACATTCGTCGTTATGGCTTCCATGGTACTAGTCACCGTTATGTTAGCCATCAAACCGCTCAATTTTGTAATTTACCTGTAGATAACAGCTACTGGCTATCTGCACATCTAGGTAATGGCAGTTCTACTTGTGCAATCGCCAATGGAAAGAGCGTAGACACTAGCATGGGGCTAACCCCACAAGAAGGTGTCTGCATGGGAACTCGCAGTGGCGATGTAGACCCTGGTTTATTCGGCCATTTATCCCGTGTTTTAGGCATGTCTATTAATGAAATTGATAACCTACTCACCAAACAAAGTGGACTTTTAGGGCTATCTGGCCTATCTAATGATATGCGAACACTAGAACAATCTCGAGAAGAGGGGCATAAAGGGGCAACATTAGCCATTGAAGTATTTTGCTATCGCCTTGCTAAGTCATTGGCAAGTATGGCTTGTGCTCTGCCTCGCTTAGATGGCTTAATTTTTACAGGCGGTATAGGTGAGAACTCCTCTTTAATTAGAGAGTTAACTGTCTCTTGGTTAAAGGTTCTAGGCCTTGAAATTGACACGGAAGCTAATAAACAATTAGCGCGTGGTACTGCTGGCTTGATTAGCAAACCCAATACACCTCGTATTGTTGTAATGCCTACAAACGAAGAACGTCAAATTGCATTAGACACATTACTATTTGTAGACAAATAAATAATAGGCTAGGCTAATAAATAAGCTCTAATCAATCTTTTGGATTCATTAGAGCTTATATCAGCTACAGATACCTTAACAAGCATGGAGTCATAATACCCGTCAAAATATCCAACATAAATATTGTCTAAATCAGTGTATAAATAAAAAATAAAGATAGGATTGAAAATCATGCATGCATTTTTCGTTACGTCCACAAATTTTGAAATCAACTTAACCGCTATCAGTTTTGGGCTTATTCAAGCATTAAAGAACAAAGGAATCAGAGTTGGTTATTGCAAACCCATATCACAACAAACGACTGAAAGCACACCAGACCATTCAACTCAATTGATTGATAAAACCTTTAACATCAAATCACCTCAGCCTCTTTCTAGAAAAAAAATAGAACACTATTTAAGCCAAGGGCTATTAGATCTGGCTTTAGAAGACTGTGCTCACATAGTCCAAGAAGCTACACAAGGCAATGACATCATTATAGTTGAAGGTATTATTGCATCGCCAGAGTCTAGCTATGCCTCCTTGATTAATGCTGCGTTAGCTAAAAGCATCAATGCAGATATTATTATTGCTGCACAACCTAACGGGCAAAATACAACAGCAGATGAATTTATTGAGAATATAAAAATTCAGCTTCAAACATTCGGCGGAGTAAAAAATTCAAGATATATAGGGGCTATAATAAACAACTATGCACAAAATGAAGCAAGCTTTTCCAAAAATCACTTAGAGAAACTAGCGCCAGAGTTGTTTAATACCCAATTCAAAATCATTGCTACAGCTACTACCGATTTAAATACTGACACACACACACTTGCTTCTCAAATATCTCAAACACTTGACGCTGAGTATTTGACACAACGTAGTCGTTTAGAACACGAAGACCGTATCACACCCCCCATTTTCCGCTATCAATTGGTAAAACGTGCTAAAGAAGCCAATAAGCGTATTATTCTGCCGGAGGGGAATGAACCTAGAACGATTCAAGCCGCCATTATATGCCAAGAGCGAAAAATTGCCCGTTGTGTACTATTAGCAAAACCCGATGATGTGAAAAGTGTTGCTGACAAATTATCCTTACAAATTCCTCATGATCTTGAAATCATCGATCCGGAGACTATTCGTCAAAAATACATCGCACCACTCGTAGAGTTGCGCAAAGCAAAAGGGATGACAGAGACCCTAGCAGCTGAAGCACTCAAAGATACGGTTATGCTTGGTACTACGATGCTCGCTACAGGTGATGTTGATGGTTTAGTCTCCGGTGCAGTTCATACAACAGCTGATACAGTAAGACCTGCATTACAGCTTATTAAAACAGCTCCTGAGTATAATCTTGTTTCTTCAATTTTCTTTATGTTATTACCCGAACAAGTCTTAGTTTACGGTGACTGTGCAATCAATCCTAATCCAACGGCCGAACAGCTAGCAGACATAGCTATTCAAAGTGCAGAATCAGCCACAGCATTTGGCATTGTTCCTCGCGTAGCAATGATCAGTTACTCTACAGGATCTTCAGGTGCAGGGGCTGATGTTGAAAAAGTAAAACAAGCAACAGATATCGCTAAACAAAAACGTCCAGATTTGATGATTGATGGTCCTCTGCAATATGATGCAGCGACAGTAGACAGTATCGCTAAGCAAAAAGCTCCTAATAGCCCAGTAGCAGGTAAAGCTACCGTCTTTGTTTTCCCTGACCTAAATACCGGTAATACAACCTATAAAGCAGTTCAACGCAGCGCCCAAGTTATTAGTGTTGGTCCCATGCTTCAAGGATTAAGAAAACCAGTGAACGATTTATCTCGTGGCGCACTGGTAGAAGATATTGTTTTTACTATTGCATTGACAGCCATTCAGGCGATCAATAAAAAGTAAAAATACCTCAAAAATATAAAGGAAGAGAAATCTTCCTTTTTTGAAAAACACCCATAAAAAAACCAGCAATAATGCTGGTTTTTATCTAATTTAGTTATTAACTAAATTATTTTACTAAACAGCAACCATCGCTGTACTTGTTAGTAGCAGAAATGCTATTAACTGTACCTTTGTAACCAGTTACTTTTACGTGAATTTTCTTGAATACGAAATAGTCATCAACAGTGATTTCGTAACGTGGAGAAATTAATACATCACCGTTAACTGGAGCTAATGCATTGTAAGCAGCTGCTGATTGAACTTGTGGAGTTTTGTCTAAAGGATTTGATGGTAATAAACCGCCAGAAGAAACACCGTTGAAACCAACACCATCAACGAAGTTGCTGTCACCACCGAAAGAGATGAAACCAAATAATACATTTAGGTTAGACTCACCAGAAACTCTTTCACCAACTTTGATATCAGCACGAATTTCGTTAGTTACAATACCTTGTGAAGATAAGGTTGCAGCAGTTCTGTTTGTGTTGAAACTATGGCAACCAGCAGCTACTACTACAGCAGAAGCTAATGCAGCAAATTTAATAGACTTAAGCATACTTTTTCCTTTTTTAATACTATTTTAATACTATAATTTTTAAATCAAATCCGTAAGTAATAACGGTGTTCAAATCGTACCATTATCATCACATTATGTACAGACTTTTAGATAAAAATCATAAAAAACCAGCTTGAAATCAATACTTATTACTCTTTAAAAATAAACAACATTATATCAATAACCTAGAGCTAGTTTTTCCAATAATAAACTGTTGTTAATTCACTGTCACATTGACAACAGCCTTTATCACACCCTGAGACCATACTTTGCTCAACCTTTCCTTTACGAACCCAAAAACTCATTGCATCTTGTATTACATCACTACTGACATCAAAATGCACAGCAAGGTCTCTTAAACTAGCCTGCTCATGCTCTTGTAGATACTGTTTTAATAAACTCGGTGTCATATTATTAATTACTCCTGAGCTAAAACCTTAACAGCCAGTTTTTGTAGCTTGTTCTTAGCATAACGCTTCATTATAAATAGCCCTGCAACTATAAAAATAAGCAAACCAACAATCCAACTTATCGAATATATGGGTGAGGCTGTAAATGTGATCAGTTGATAGAAAATAACAGAGACACTATACCCTAATCCTGTACACCAAAAACCAATAAAAATAGCCCAACGCAAGTTCGCTTCTCGAGTTACAGCCCCAATAACAGCAACACAAGGGAAGTAAAGCAAAATAAGTAATAAATAAGCAAATGCTGCTGCCGTATTAGGAAATAACTCCTTCATCGATCCAAAAACAGTTTGCGATACATTTTCAGTATCTCCATTCTCAGCAATACTAAGTCCTAAAGGATCCGTGAGCTTATGTGATAATGCTTTGATATTGTCAGGAATAGTCTGAAACGAAGCGCGTATTTCGCCCCAGAAATCAAATGTATCGTCCTTATCTGTAGCTTCTTTTGATGAGGAAGCAGCTTCCTCATACAGTGCATTGAGTGTTCCAACAACCGCCTCTTTTGCAAGAACACCAGTAAAAATACCCACTGCTGCTGGCCAGTTATCTTGGGTCATTCCCATAGGAGAAAATACAGGTGCAATGGTTTTACCAATCGATGAAAGAACAGACTCTTTCGTATCCTGATGGCCAAAACTACCATCAACTCCAATAGAATTTAAAAGATTTAATACCATCACCATGGGGACAATCACCGACCCCGCCCTAAAAATAAAACTCTTTAAACGCCCCCAAATACTAATAGCAACCCCTTTTACACTTGGTAAATGGTAAGTAGGTAACTCCATAATAAAAGGAGTACTCTC
>CAYNAM010000071.1:0-12703 GCA_964395065.1 uncultured Ventosimonas sp. | reverse complement strand
ACTCGCGACCCTAACCTTGGCAAGGTTATGCTCTACCAACTGAGCTATTCCCGCTTTCGAGGTTGCATTTTATAGCAACCTATTTATCTGTCAATAGTTATTTGTTTTTTCTTCTATTTTATCTGTTTTTTCTGTCATTAGGTAAGGCCATGCTGCCATAAGATAATGAATCATTGACCAAATAGTTAAAATTGCAGCAATAGTGAGTAAAATATATCCAATAATAACTGGGTATGTTAGAACCGGCGGGTTAGCTAGTAGTATCACAAGTGCTATCATTTGTGCCGCTGTTTTCCATTTACCAAGTTTTGATACGGCTACGTTAGCGCGGGCACCTAATTCTGCCATCCACTCTCTAAGTGCTGATACAACGATTTCTCGACCAACAATAATGATGGCAGAAAGGGTTAGGCAGAGGTTAACCATTGTGCCATGTATAACGCGTGAATGACTACCTACGAGTAGTACGAGAGCTACTGCAACAATGAGTTTGTCTGCAACTGGGTCTAAAAAAGCACCGAAAGGGGTTGTTTGATTCCATTGTCTTGCTAGGTACCCATCAAACCAATCGGTAATGCAGGCGATTGCAAATATTACACTAGAGGTTGTATATACCCAAGGAAAGGGTAGTAGGTATATAATAACAAATATAGGAATGAGGACAACTCGCAACACAGTGAGAATGTTTGGTATGTTCATTTGAAACCTTTTTGCAGATTTAAATAGTATTTGTGACAGTCATCTATATTATTAAATATTGGTCTATGTATGATAGCAGGCTTTTTAGTCTTGGTTAATGTTTAGAGGTTGTTTTATTTAATTTAGTTCAGAGTTTTAATTTTTTATATTATTTGTGATTTATTTATTATGTTACATTTAGTTTTGATGAGGTGGAGTAAGTAATAGACGTTGGGTATTAAAATCATCTACTATATAGCATATGTAAAGATTTTTTATAAAAAGGGTATATTAATGACAGTTTCAACATTATTACGTAGTGCTTGTATTGCCGGTTCAATTTTTTTGGTTTCTGGGTGTGCAACAGAAACTCAGCCAAAACTTACGTCTGCTCAACAAGCCATTGCATCTATGTCTTATGAGCAAAAGACGGTTAAGTTTTTAGAGATTATTCATGCAGATAAGTTTACAACACTTGCTTATGTACAAGCTCAGGATGTATTAAATCGTTTGTTCGTCGTTAGTAAAGCACCTGAAAGCAAAAGAGCTGTATTGGAGCGTTATGAGGCTCAAGCAAATGCTATATTGGATAAGGCTATTGGTTGGAATGTGATAAAGCCAGATGTTATACGGTTGTATCAGGCAAATTTCACTGATGCAGAGCTAGCTCAGATGATTGAGTTTTATGATTCACCAACAGGTAAGAAAATGTTGAAGCAGTTACCTGAGATAAATGTCCAAGTTGAACAGCTAATTGGTTCTAGATTGGAAAGGGATGCTGCTCCACAAATTCAAGGTTTAATTGAGAGCATGGCTAAAGAGTTAAACTTTTCTTTAAATAGTAAAAGACGTTAGAGCTTTATGCATAATCGTATTAATGCCGCTCTTGTAGCGGCTTTTTCACCTATGGTGTGTGATGTACAAGATGAAAGCCATTTGCATAGTCGTGGTACTCAAACGCACTATAAAGTTGTGTTAGTTAGTGATTCTTTTTTAAATGTTAGTCGAGTTAAACGTCATCAGTTAGTTTACGCTGCTCTGGGTGATATTATGAAGCAGATTCATGCTCTGTCTATTTATGCTTATTCTGTTGAGGAGTGGTTGGAAAGTGAGTCGGAAAAGAGTCATGAAAGTCCTTTGTGTCATGGTGGTAGTAAACATGATGTCGATTTTAGTTAATAAAATAGTTTTTTGAGATAATAATATATGCCTAATCATGCGTTGCTACTAATAAATTTAGGTTCCCCAAAGTCACCTGCGGTGGCAGATGTTAAGGCTTATTTAAAACAGTTTTTAATGGATCCTTATGTTATCGATTTACCATGGCCTGTGCGTAGGTTATTGGTGGCGATGATTTTAATTAATAGACCAAAAGCATCCGCACATGCTTATCAATCTATTTGGTGGAAAGATGGGTCACCTTTAATTGTTTTAAGCCAGCGTTTACAAAAAACAATGGGAATGCATTGGCAGCATGGTCCTGTCGTTTTAGCTATGCGTTATGGGCAGCCTGACATTGAGTCTGTTTTATTGGATTTACGTGAACGAGGTATTGATCAGATCACCATAGCTCCACTTTATCCGCAGTTTGCTGATAGTACTGTAACAACGGTATTGGAAGAGATAAAAAGAGTTGTTAAAGCAAATCGATTGGTATTTAAGTTTAAACTGCTTAATCCTTTTTATAGTGAATCAAGATATATTCAGGCATTGGTTGGTAGTGCGCAAGAGGCGATGAAGCAAGATTTCGATCATTTTTTATTTAGCTTTCATGGGGTTCCTGAGCGTCATATTTATAAGTTAGTAAATGATAAGCAGCATAACTTGCAAGCGGAACACAGTGGTGAAGTTAATTCAGAATATATGGATGTATGTTATCGTACCCAGTGTTTAAAAACTGCAGAGTTATTTGCAGCGCAAGCAGGATTAGCACGTGATAAATGGTCAGTATCTTTTCAGTCTCGATTGGGTAGAACAAAATGGATAGAACCTTATACGGATGTTCATTTAAGTGAGCTGGCAGGTAAGGGGGTTAAGCGTTTATTGGTTATGTCACCCGCATTTGTGGCAGACTGCTTGGAAACTTTAGAAGAAATTGGTATCCGTGGACGTGATCAGTTTTTAAGTGAGGGGGGAGCAAGCTTTGTGCTTATCCCTTGTTTAAATGATACGCCTTCATGGGTTGTTGCGTTAAACCAGCTTTGTCAGCCTGAGCAAACAAAGCCATTTCTTATTGATTAAAGTTCAGTAACATCGATGAAGCGGGGAGTTGCTGTTTCATCGATTTTTAAGTCTTTGAAGTTAAATAGTTGTGTGTCAGCTAGTTGAGAGGGTGCTACGTTGCTGAGTGCTTTAAACATGATTTCAACTCGTCCTGGGTGCTCTTTTTCCCAATCATTAAGCATACCTTTGATAACTTGCCTTTGTAAGTTCGGTTGAGACCCACAAAGATTGCAGGGGATTATTGGAAAGTCTTTAATTTTTGCATAGTTCGCAATATCTTTTTCTGCACAGTAAGCCAGTGGTCGAATTAAAATATTACGTTTATCATCAGATAAAAGTTTAGGTGGCATTGCTTTTAAAGAGCCGCCATAGAAAAGATTTAAGAAAAAAGTCTCAACAATATCATCACGGTGATGTCCTAAAGCTATTTTATTTACACCGATTTCATCTGCATAAGTATAGAGTGTACCTCTTCTTAACCTTGAGCAAAGCGAGCAAGTAGTTTTCCCTTCAGGTATTTTTTCTTTGACAACTGAGTAGGTGTCTTTTTCTATGATGTGATAATCGACACCAATGGAATTTAAGTATTCAGGGAGTATATGCTCAGGAAATCCAGGTTGTTTTTGATCTAAATTGACTGCAATCAGCGAGAAATTTATAGGAGCAACTTTTTGAAGATACAATAAAATATCTAATAAAGTATAACTATCTTTCCCTCCAGAGAGGCAAACCATTATTTTATCGCCTTCTTCTATCATGTTGTAGTCAGAAACGGCTTCTCCAACCAGACGGCGTAGACGTTTTTGTAGTTTGTTTTGGTTAACTGAAAGTGTGGACATGGGGTTTATTACCTAAACAACATAATTTAAATGGTAGGTATTTTACCTGTATCTAGAAAGCAACACTAATTTTTTATTAAGTAACTGTTATGAGAGCATTTATTTTTTATCAATAACTGGCTAAAATGATGAGTTGATGAATAGAGCTGGTAAGTAATGAGTACAAAATTTATTGTTGAATGCCCAGACTGTAAGGTGCGTTTTTTTGTTACAGAAGAATTACTCGCAACAGCATACGGTGTTTTGCGTTGTGGTTTCTGTTCGCATGTATTTAATGGTAAAGAGTGTATTGTTTATCAAACATTGGATACTCGACCAAAGAAGGCATTGGTTACAGAGTCCGAAGCAATTACTAATCAAGCAAAACAAGATGATGTTGTGACTTCTGATAGTCAAACCGAGGATACATCAGCTTATTGGAGCGGAGTTGTTGATACGCTATCAAGTTTTTCAGTCAGTTTTAATGCTGTCGTTGATGATGAAAAAAATACATCTCAAAAAGATAGTCTTTTAAGCCTCTCAAGGGATTCTCAAGCGCCAGAGGAAAGTTCTTCGCCTATTGTAAGTGAGCTGGATCTTAGTTGTGTTGATCCAGATATTGTTGAGCGCATAGAGCACATAGACTTTGATCAATTACTTGTATTGGACGAACAAGCTTTGTTGGCAAAAGATGCTGATACAAATATTTTGTTGTCTGAAGAAAAAGAATCTCTAAAAGGTGTTGCCCCTCTTGTTATGGATAGTAGTTCCAGTGAGAGGGATAATATACCAAAAGATATCTATGGTAATACTTTGAAGAAAGTATCTTATAGTGATTTTATCTTAGAGCCAGAGCAACCTAAAAAAAGATATAAGTCTACTGTTGTTTGGGGAGGACTATCTTTTCTAGCCGTGTTATTTTTGGTGGCGCAATATATTAGATTTATAGCGCCTGAAATGGCTTTACATGAAGAAAGTAGAGCTTGGGCTATTAGATCCTGCAGCTTATTAATGTGTGATGTTCCTCCGTTAGTTGATGTAAGTAAGATCAAAACTAACCAGCTGGTTGTGAGTGAAAGTCATCGACTAGAAAATGTATTAAATGTGGATGCTATAATTGAGAATAATCTCAATATTGCTCAGCCTTATCCTATCGTTGAATTACGTTTTACTGATTTAAATGGGCAGCCAATAGCTAGTCGGCGTTTCTTACCTAACGAATATATGGGGAATGATGTTTTGCAGCAAAACCTAATGCAACCTAATGCCCCCACCTATATTTCTTTTGAGATTGTAGATCCGGGAGAAACAGCGGTGGGTTATTCGTTATATTATTATCCTGCGAATTAGTTTATGAATTTATTTTTTAGTCATTTTATCCATATACGTCACGACTAAAGCAGATACAACAAAAGTCAAATGCAACACGACATACCAAAGTAATTTATCATTAGGGATTTGTTGAGCGGCCATAAACATTCTTAGTAAATGAATCGATGAAATAGCAACAATGGAAATGGATACTTTGGTTTTTAACGAACCAGAGTCCATTTTGCCTAACCAGTCTAGTTTTTCACGGTGGTCATGAATATTCATTTGAGAGACAAAGTTTTCATAACTAGCAAACATCACCATTACTAACAAGCCTCCCACCAGAACCATGTCAATTAAAGAAAGTAGTTTGAGAACTAAGTCCGACTCGGGCATAGAGAGTATACTGGGTAAGATATGAAAAAGCTCTTGGTAAAACTTTATAGTTAAAGCAAGCAGTGCTAAAGAGAGCCCAAAACAAATAGGGGCTAATATCCAGCGAGTAGAGTACATGATATTCTCTAGAAGCGTTTCTATTTTACGCATGTGTCAAATCCTTTAAAGCGTGATTCTTATATGAGAGGGATGTTTTGATATGGAAATGGGTATAAAACATGTATTGATAGTTGTCTATATTTATATTAATTAGTTACTAACATGCCAATTATAAGTGATTTTATAAAGTGTTTGTAAGTATATAAATTTTACTAAAAGTAAAATCAGAGTAAAATATCTTTTTTTATTTTCCTATTATTAATAAACTTATTCTATAATAGTAAAATTTAATTGAAAGTAATTAATCGCAATTTTACTAAATTGCTCAGAGCGCCATTTGGGGTTTGCTCTGCTTGTAATATTTGAGGATGATTCTGTTATATGCTTGGACCACTACTGAATAAGCTTTTTGGAAGCAAAAATGATCGTGAAGTTAAACGCATGACTAAAATAGTTAAAGCGGTTAACGCCCTTGAAGAGAGTATGGTTGCATTACACGATGATCAATTACGCGCAAAAACAATAGAGTTTAAAGATCGCATAGCACAAGGTGAGAGTTTAGATAAGTTATTACCTGAAGCTTTTGCTGTCGTGCGCGAAGCAAGCAAGCGTGTTATGGGGATGCGTCATTTTGATGTTCAGCTCATTGGTAGTATAACGTTGCATGAAGGTAAAATTGCTGAAATGCGTACAGGTGAAGGTAAAACATTGATGTGTACCTTGGCTGTATATTTAAATGCATTATCAGGCAAAGGTGTTCATGTTGTTACCGTAAATGATTACTTAGCTAAGCGTGATGCCCAGTGGATGACTCCTCTGTATGAGTTTTTAGGAATGACCGTTGGGGTTATCGTTCCGTTCCAAGACCCTGAAGAAAAGCGTGCTGCTTATAATGCAGATATTACTTACGGTACGAATAATGAGTTTGGTTTTGATTATCTAAGAGATAATATGGCCTTTCGCTTAGAGGATAAGTTCCAGCGAGTACTCAACTTTGCCGTAGTGGATGAGGTAGACTCCATTTTGATTGATGAGGCAAGAACGCCTTTAATTATTTCTGGACAAGCAGAAGATAGCTCTGAACTTTATATACAATTAGATAAACTTATTCCAAATCTTACTCTACAAACAGAGGAAGGAGAAGGGCAAGATAAGAAAATTATTAAAGAAGGTCATTATACAATTGATGAAAAGGCACGCACTGCTGAATTAACAGAAGCAGGCCATCAATATATAGAAGAGCTGTTGTTAGAAAGTGGGTTATTAGCTGAAGGTGATAATTTATATTCTTCAAGTAATGCCACCCTCTTTAGTCATGTATTATCTGCGCTAAGAGCACACGTACTTTATCATCGTAATGTTCAATACATTATTCAAGATAATGAAGTTTTGTTGATTGATGAGAATACAGGCCGTCCAATGAAAGGACGCCGTTTATCTGAGGGCTTGCATCAAGCAATTGAAGCAAAAGAACGCGTGCCCATTCAACCAGAAAGCCAAACGCTGGCTTCAATTACGTTCCAGAATTTTTTCCGCCTTTATAGTAAGTTGTCAGGTATGACGGGAACGGCTGATACTGAAGCGTTTGAGTTCCGCCAAATTTATAATCTTGATGTGGTTGTGATTCCTACTAACCGACCTTTGGCGCGTAAAGATTCTAATGATCTTGTCTATATGACGAAAGCAGAAAAATATCGTGCTATCTCCGAGGAAGTTAAAGCTGCTCGTGAGCGTAAACAGCCTGTTTTGGTGGGAACAGCCTC
Organism: uncultured Ventosimonas sp.; assembly: GCA_964395065.1. Lineage (GTDB taxonomy): Bacteria > Pseudomonadota > Gammaproteobacteria > Pseudomonadales > Pseudomonadaceae > Entomomonas. The sequence goes on along the minus strand of CAYNAM010000071.1, from coordinate 5,415 downwards.
TATTGAAGCATCAGAAATTCTGTCAAATGAGCTTCAAAAGCAGGGAATCAAGCACAGTGTATTAAATGCCAAATTCCATGATAAAGAAGCCGATATTATCGCACAAGCAGGCCGCCCTGGTGCAGTGACCATTGCAACCAATATGGCGGGGCGTGGTACAGATATTCTATTAGGGGGGAATTGGGAAGCGGAGGCAGCTAAACTAGAAGAGCCGACAGCAGAACAATTACAGGCATTAGAAGATCAATGGCGTGCAGATCATAAGACGGTGTTAGATGCAGGGGGCCTGTTTGTGATTGGTACTGAAAGGCATGAATCGCGTCGTATTGATAACCAGTTACGTGGTCGTTCAGGTCGTCAAGGAGATCCGGGAGCTAGTCGATTCTATCTTTCCTTAGAAGATGACTTGATGCGTATTTTTGCCTCTGATCGTATGCGTGGCATTATGCAAATGTTAGGTATGAAAGAGGGAGAGGCCATTGAGCATCGCATGGTAACTAATGCGATTGAAAAAGCTCAGCGTAAAGTAGAGGGACGTAACTTTGATATTCGTAAGCAGTTACTAGAATATGATGATGTGGCGAATGAACAACGTAAAGTTATTTATCATATGCGTGATACTATTTTAGAAACCAATGATATTAGTCATATTGTTACAGAGTTCCGTAATGAAGTATTGACCTCTATATTCAATGATTATATTCCACCGATGTCTCTACCCGAACAGTGGGATATCGAAGGTCTTGAACAAGTATTACGTTCTGACTTTGGTCAAGACTTACCTATCCAACAATGGTTAGATGAAGATGATAAACTTTATGAAGAAACATTAAAAGAGCGTATTACACAATTAGTTACTGATAAATATGCAGCAGTAGAAGCTGAGGCGGGTAATGATAATATTCGTGGTTTTGAAAAATATGTGCTATTAAAGGAAATTGATGATCTTTGGAAAGATCATTTAACGCGTATGGATAATTTACGCCAAGGTATTCATTTACGTGGTTATGCTCAAAAGAATCCTAAGCAGGAATATAAGCGTGAATCTTTTGAAATGTTTGAACGTTTATTAGGCTTGATTAAATACAATACCATTAGCATATTAGCCAATGCACAAGTTAATCATCAAACACCTGAGGAAGAAGAGGCAAGGCTACGAGAAGAAGCAGCAAAACTAGCTCAAAGTATGATTTTTCAACATGACGACGCAGTGTCATCACTAGATGAGGAGCCAGAGCAAGTAGCTGTTGATGAGTTAACGCCACCAGCACCACAACAACCCGTTAGACGTGAGGGAACTAAAGTAGGGCGCAATGATTCTTGCCCATGTGGTTCAGGTAAGAAATATAAGCATTGTTGTGGTCGTATAGAATAATTAACTTATTATTTATCTATTTAGTTTACACACCACATTTTTGTGGTGTGTTTGTTTTAGGGCTATAGGAGCATCAAAATGGCAGTAGGTCTAGAGATTCCATCCGTGTTATATCCTGTCAAAGGGTTTAAGTTAGGTATTGCTTCTGCAGGTATTAAAAAAGTAGGTCGCAAAGATCTTGTGATCATGCAATGTGCTGAAGGGGCTACTGTTGTGGGTGTTTTTACACGCAATGCGTTTTGTGCTGCCCCCGTTTTACTATCGAAAGAACACTTAGCTAGAAATACACACATTCGTTATTTTATAACTAATACAGGAAATGCTAATGCAGGCACAGGCAAACAAGGCTTAAAAGCTGCAACAGATGTTTGTCAGGCACTTGCCGATGCTACAAATCTAGACAAAGAAGCTATTTTACCTTTTTCAACGGGGGTTATAGGTGAGCCTTTGCCTGTTGAAAAAATAAATGCAGCTATTCCAGATGCTCTTAATGATTTAAAAGAAGATAATTGGCTAAGAGCTGCTGAGGGTATCATGACAACAGATACCACGCCAAAAGGTTCTAGTATTCGCTTTCAGTATGAGGGTAAAGTGGTTACTGTTACAGGTATTAGCAAAGGGGCAGGAATGATTTGTCCTAATATGGGAACAATGTTGGGCTATATAGCTACAGATGCTGATGTTGCAAAACCTGTTTTACAAGCTTTGCTAGAAGAAGCTACCAATAAATCATTTAACCGAATTACGATTGATGGCGATACCTCTACTAACGATAGTTGCATATTAGTTGCAACAGCCCAAGCAGATTTACCAACTATTACTCAAGCACAAGGTGAGTATTATGATAAGTTGAAAATGGCTGTTTTTTCAGTTGCAATGGAGTTGGCACAAGCAATTGTACGTGATGGTGAGGGAGCAACTAAGTTTGTAACTGTTGAGGTAAATGGTGGTAAAACACATCAAGAGTGTTTAGATGTAGCTTATGCAGTAGCACATTCGCCTCTAGTAAAAACGGCTTTATTTGCTTCTGACCCTAATTGGGGGCGTATTGTTGCTGCCATTGGTTATTCAAAACTTGAGTATCTTGATGTCAGTAAAGTTGATGTTTTCTTAGGGAATGTTCAAATTGTAAAAGCGGGTGAGCGTGCAGCAAGTTATACCGAGGAACAAGGTTCGGCTGTAATGCAACAAGCTGAAATCACTATTCGTATAGAGCTTAATCGTGGTCAGTGTCGTGAGGTGATTTGGACAACTGATCTTTCTCATGAGTATGTCAAGATTAATGCGGAATATCGGACATAATGACTAAGCATTAGATGAATCTCAATATAGAATAAGAGGACAAAACGTGGAGCAAATTAAGGTAGTAGCTGCTATTATTCGTCAGAATGGTCGAGTACTACTGGCACGTCGTGCTAAGCATAAACATCAAGGTGGTTTGTGGGAGTTTCCTGGTGGCAAAATAGAGCAGGGAGAAACACCTGAGCAAGCACTTAAAAGAGAGCTGAAAGAAGAGCTTGATATTGATGTAACGCAGCTTAATCCTATTTTTCAAATCTCTCATCAATACCCTGAGTATGGTGTGCATTTGGATATTTGGGAGGTGAACCGTTTTGATGGTGAGGCAAGGGGAGCCGAGGGGCAAGAGATTACGTGGGTATTGCCTAAGAATTTATTGCAATATGAGTTTCCTGAGGCCAATAAATCGATTGTTACAGCAGCTCGTTTGTCTAATCGCTATTTAATCACACCTGATAATTTAGATCGTCAAGAAATTATTGAAGGACTTCGAATAGCTTTAGATGAAGGGATTAAATTGATTTGCCTAAGAGCACCTAATTTTTTTGATCCTGATTACCGTGACTTAGCCATTGATGCTGTAGGAGTTTGTGCTGGCCGTGCTGATTTGCTCGTAAAGGGGGCCTTTGAATGGCTCGGTGATTTCCCTATGGCAGGATGGCACGTAACAGCGGAGCAATTACGGAAATTAGCCGATAAAGGTAGGCCGCTACCTGCAAATCGTTGGTTAGCCGCTTCATGCCATAATGCAGAAGAATTAGCGTTAGCTAAACAATTTGGTGCCGATTTTGTAACGCTTTCACCTATTCAACAAACAGCAACACACCCTGATGCAAAGCCATTAGGTTGGGAAGATGCAAGCAAATTAATAGCTAATTTTGATCGCCCAGTCTATTTGCTGGGTGGTTTAACAGGGCAAGACGTACCTAAAGCGCAGTTAGTCGGTGCGCAAGGTATTGCTGCGATCAGAGGCCTATGGCCTTATGAGTTAGATTAATTAACGAGGATTAGATGATGATTAGTGTTTTTGCAGTGATGATAGCTAAAGCAGGAAAAAAACAACAGGTTTTAGAAATTGCACGTGCCAATCTCAATGCGGTGAGGGCAGAGCAAGGTTGTCATGAGTATCGATTAGTAGAAGATGCTAACAATGCAGGAGCTTTTCAAAAAAAACTGGGTGAAGATAGTTTTGCTTTTATTGAACAGTGGGAAAGCATGGCTGCATTAGAGGTACACCTTGCTACTCCCCATATGCAAGCTTATGCAAAAAATACAAAAGACTTGTTAGAAGACACTGCGATCTATGTTATGCAGTCTGCTGACTAGTAACTTGTTTTAAAAACTAAAAATAATGACTCGAGGTTTATAATGGTTACTTTTCCTTATCAAAAAACAATGATTTTATACACTGGTGGCACTATTGGTATGGTGCCAAGTGATAAGGGGTTATCGGCTAGTGCAGGCTTTGAGCATTATCTTAAGGATTATTTAACGAGTTTTGCTGAGATTGGTAATAATCAATGGCAATATCAAGAGGTTGAACCTTTAATTGATAGCGCTAACATGACACCTTGTTATTGGCAAAACCTTTTAGGTTTTGTGGTTGACGCTGTTAGATGTAATGAATGTGATAGTGTACTAATTTTACAAGGAACAGATACATTGGCATACAGTGCCGCTGCGCTATCTTTTCAGTTGTTGGGATTTGATGTGCCTGTTTTAATGACAGGAGCGATGAAGCCTGCCTCTGCCTCAGACAGTGATGCGAAAGAAAATATTTGTGGTGCGATGGCTGCATTGAGTCAAGGTTTAGTAAAAGGCGTACAAGTATTTTTTCATGGTGAGTTGCTCTCGGGAACACGTAGCCGTAAATGGCGTAGTGTAGGACGTAATCCTTTTATTTCATTACCTGTGCTACAATCTCAGCCAGTGATAAGTAACATTCCTAATGAGCTGACGTATCCTTTTGTGAGCAGTCTACCGACAGTTGCTATTTTGCCTTTGTTCCCTGGGCTTTCTGCTTATCAATTGCAAGCTATTATGGGCTTATTTTTGCATGGTCTGGTGATTGAGTGTTATGGTAGTGGTACAGGGCCTAGTGATGACGATGCCTTTATTACGTGTATTCAACAGTTAATTGCACAAGGAGTTGTGGTGGTTGCTATTAGCCAATGCCCAGAGGGTAGTATCGATTTTTCTAGTTATAAGGCGGCAAACACCTTTCAAGAGATAGGTGTTATCAGTGGGGGCTGTTTACCACGTGAGGCCGCATTAGCAAAGCTTAGCCGATTGCTAGGGTTAGGTTTAAATGCTCAGGATATTGCTTTTTATTTTTCTCAAAACCTATGTGGTGAGTATGGAAATGCTTAATCATTATAAAAAACAATTGAAGTTATTATTTCCATTGCTGCTCCTCTTTGGCTTAGTAGCTTGTGTTACTAAGTCTGTTTATAAAGACTTAGAAGTACTGGATAAGGATAAGGCAGACGGTTTTGTTTATATGGCGGCGGACTATGACTATTATGATAATCCCATTATTGATTTTACTCAGGCTACGAAAGTCGCTGCACAACAATGTAAAAATTGGCTCTATAAGGGAGCAACGCCGTTAGAGGGGTATGATCTAACCTGCATTGTTGGAACAGAAGAAGATTGTGAGCGCTATCAGGTGGTTTATACTTATCAATGTCTGACAGCGCAAGACTTAAAAGATTATGATGCCGGTGTCTTCAAGTTGAAGG
>CAYNAM010000070.1:6244-12829 GCA_964395065.1 uncultured Ventosimonas sp. | reverse complement strand
TTTTGGTAAAAGAACATGGACTATTCCTGCCGAGAACAGTAAAAATGGCCATCCGCATACCGTTTATTTGTCTGATTTTCTCCTCGATCAATTTAGATGTCTAGAGGCAGTTAATGGTGAATATATTTGGTGTTACCCTAATGCAAAAAAGAATGATGCTGTAAACTCAAAAACAATTACTAAACAATTAACCGATCGTCAGCGGCACACTAAAACAGAAATACTCGCAGGACGCACACAAAAGGCAGATGCATTGCGTCTACCTAATGGCAAGTGGACACCTCACGATTTAAGAAGAACAGGGGCTACATTAATGACAGCACTAGGCGTATTACCCGAAGTGGCAGAACGTTGTTTAAATCATATAGAAGAAAACAAAATAAAACGTACTTATCAGCGCCATAGTTACCAAGTTGAAAAGCAAGAAGCATGGAATAAACTGGGTGAGTACATTCACAAGTTAATCAACCATTAATTCACTACAGTTAAGCGCTATTTTCTTATAGAATACCTGTTATCACACACAAATAAAGATAGCGACATGATTACCGGCGAACATAAAAATCAGATTGATAGTATTTGGGATACCTTTTGGAGTGCAGGCTTAACCAGTTCCATTGCCGTGCTTGAGCAAATGACTTACCTGTTTTTTATCAAAATGCTCGATGACAGCCAAACAAAACGCGAAGCCAATGCCAAGCTACTGGGTGGAACCTTAAAAGACCCCGTCTTTAAAATGGGCGACACATGGCAAAACCCCGAAACAGAACAAAACGTTCCCTACGAACACTTGCGTTGGAGCTACCTAAAAAACATCAGCCCCACCCAAATGTTCAACCTCATGCGTAATGACGTATTCGTGTTTATAAAAACACTCAATACAGAAAAAGACAGCGCCTTCAGCCGCTACATGAATAACGCTATCTTCATGATTCCCAACGAGCGCACCCTTACCAAAATCGTCACAGGTATCGACAAACTCGACATGACCGATAAAGACACCATGGGTGACGTCTACGAATACATCTTAGGCAAAATGGCCGCCAGCGGCACAAACGGGCAGTTTCGTACCCCGCGCCATATTATTCGCCTTATGGTTGAACTGATGCAACCCCGTTTAGATGATACCATTTGCGACCCTGCCATGGGCTCAGCAGGCTTTATTGTTGAATCGGCCGCCTATATTCACCAGCACAACAAACAAGCGCTGGCCAATAAGCAACACGCCGAACACTACAAAAACACCATGTTCTACGGGTTTGATACCGACCAAACCATGCTGCGAATTGGCGCAATGAACATGATGCTGCACGGCGTAGACAACCCCAACATCAAATACCAAGACTCCCTCTCAGAAGATAACCCAGATAAAAACTGCTACTCCCTTGTGTTGGCTAACCCCCCGTTTACAGGTAGCCTTGATTACGAAGTGGTCGATAAAAGCCTGCTCGCCATCAGCAAAACTAAAAAAACAGAACTGCTATTTTTAGGGCTATTTACCCGTATCTTAAAAGCAGGGGGGCGTTGCGCCTCTATTGTGCCTGATGGCGTACTGTTTGGTAGCAGTAAAGCCCATCTCGCCATCCGTAAAGAACTGGTGGATAACCAACAGCTTGAGGCGATTATCTCCATGCCTTCAGGCATCTTTAAACCCTACTCCGGGGTGTCTACCGCCATTCTTATTTTTACCAAAACCGATAACGGCGGTACTGATAACGTTTGGTTTTATGACATGCGCGCCGATGGCTACAGCCTCGACGACAAACGCAGCAAAATAGAAGCCGACGACATCCCCGATATTATTCAGCGTTACCATCACCTAGCCGACGAGGCCAACCGCACACGTAAAGAGCAATCGTTTTTTGTGCCCAAGTCGGACATCATCGCCAATGGCTACGACCTCACCCTCAACAAATACAAAGAAGTGGAACGGGTCAAAATAGACTACGAAAAACCCGAGGTCATCCTCGCCCGTATCAAAACTCTACAAACAGAAATAGATCAGGCAATTGCTGAGTATGAGGGGTTAGTGAGTGATGAATAAACAGGGATGGGAGATAAAAAAACTAGGTGATATTTGTAAAGTTCTTGACTCAAAAAGAAGACCAATTACAAAAAAAGATCGAGTTTCTGGTATTTATCCTTATTATGGTGCAACTGGTATACAAGACTACATAGATAACTATATATTTGATGGACTTTTTGTTTTAGTCGGTGAGGATGGTGCAAAATGGGGGGCTAATGATAAAACATCATTCCTTGTAACTGGCAAATGTTGGGTTAACAATCATGCCCACGTATTAGAAATAAATAAAACTACTTCTCCTCAATGGGTTATTTATTATCTGAATCATAAAGATTTAAATGAGTACATCACAGGTGCTGTTGTTCCGAAGCTGAATCAACAAGCTTTAAGAAATATTTTAATACCTATTCCCCCTCTCCCCATCCAAAACCAAATCGTAAAAGAGCTCGATACCTTACAGGCAATTATTACGAAAAAGAAAGCCCAACTCGAGGAGCTAGACAAACTCGCCCAAGCTACTTTTTACGATATGTTTGGTGATCCTGTGGAAAATGAAAAGGGGTGGATAAAAAAGAAACTATTTGAACTAACGTCTAAACTTGGTGATGGGATACATGGAACACCAAGATATACAGACAATGGCGATTATTTTTTTATCAATGGTAATAATTTAAAAGATGGCAAAGTTATTATTACAACAGCAACAAAAAAAGTTAGCAAAGAGGAGTACGAACGGCATAAGACAGATTTAACCAAAAACACCATTCTAATTTCAATAAATGGAACAATTGGAAATATCGCCTTTTATAACCAAGAAAAAATTATGCTAGGAAAGAGCGTTTGTTATCTTAATCTTAACAACGATATAGGTATAATATACATATACTCTTTACTCAAAACCAATTACTTCTTAGAATATGCTAAGGGAGAATCGACAGGATCAACAATAAAAAATGTTTCCTTAAAGACTATGAGAAATTTTAATATACCTATCCCCCCTCTCCCCCTCCAAAACCAATTTGCTAAGCAAATAGAAGCGATTGAAAAACAAAAAGAATTAATTAACCAGTCCATTGCCGAAACACAACTTTTATTTGACTCGGCGATGGATAACTATTTTAATTAGGGCACGTATAACAAAGGTGGTTAGGGATGAAGCAAAATTTTGATTTTCTACGCACATTAGCCGATTTTTCGGTGTTGTATGAATACTGCCATGTAGCGGAGACTAACCAAAAACAAGCCCCTAAAACCTCAGCGTTAAATGCACGGCTAGCCTTAGAATACACCGTAAAAATTATATATCTGCTGCACAATTGGCCGCATACCAAGCAAGCCAACCTCTTTGAATTAGTGGATTATGAGGGATTTAAGCAGTTTATCAATAACCCTGAGTTAATGAACGCCTTGCACTATATTCGCCGCGCAGGCAATAATGCCGCCCATGCGGAAAAAGTGACCTCACAAGAAGCGTTATTTGCCCTGACCCATTTGCACACCTTTGTCAGCGCTGTATTAATCAAACTGGGGGAAGTGGCACAGGTTGCCCCCTTTGATCAAAGCTTGCTGAATGAGGCACAAACAGCAGCGCCCACCGCTACCCCGAGCCAACCCCAAGAACCCTCTAAAAAGGTGATGGCGAGCAAGCCAACGCTTAACGCCAAAGATACCCTCAACGCCAAAAACCCACAGTATTTTACTGAGGCCGAAACCCGTCAATTTTATATTGACCAACAATTGCGTGAAGCAGGTTGGGAAGTGCTCACTAAAAAAGGGCTTATCCAAGCAGGCAAAGCTTGTATTGAGATCAATGTAGAGGGTATGCCCAACAATGCAGGCGAGGGCTATGTGGATTATGTGCTGTTTGGCGATAACGGCACACCGCTGGCGCTCATTGAAGCCAAAAAAACCAGTAAAGATGTTTCTGAGGGCAAGCACCAAGCTATTCTCTATGCCGATTGTTTAGAAAAAAAATACGGCACTCGCCCTATTATTTATTACACCAACGGTTATCAAACCTCTATTATTGATGACCTCGGCTACCCCTCACGCACGGTGTATGGCTACCATACTCAAAATGATTTAGTGCTGCTTATGCAACGCAAAGCACGCAGCCATATCGCAGACATGACCATTAATAACGCGATTACTGACCGCCCCTATCAAAAACAAGCCATTACTACCCTTTGCGAGCATTTTAATAAAAAGCATCGCCGTGCGTTATTGGTGATGGCAACAGGTACGGGTAAAACAAGGGTTTCAGCTTCACTGATTGAGTTATTGGACCGTAATAATTGGATTACCAATATTTTATTTTTAGCCGATCGCACCGCGTTGGTTAATCAGGCACATAAAAACTTTACCAAATTACTGCCAAGCTTGCCCACCTGCGTGTTGTCTGATAAAAAAAGTAAAAAAGACTTAGATGCTCGCATTATTTTTTCCACCTACCATACCATGATTAATCATATTGATAGCGAGGTTAAAAACTTCTCTATCGGGCGTTTTGATTTAATTATAGTGGACGAAGCCCACCGCTCTATATTTGGACGCTTTGGGGCTATTTTTGATTACTTTGACAGTTTACTGGTTGGTTTAACCGCTACGCCACGGGGCGAGATTGACCGCAGTACTTATCAGATTTTTGGTGCAGAACAAGGTATTCCTAACTTTAGTTATGAATTAGAAGAAGCCGTTGCTGAGCACTACCTTGTACCCTATACAGGCTTTAAGCGACAAACTAATCACCTACGCCAAGGTATTAAATACAACAAGCTAAGTGCTGAGGAACAAGACCAACTCGAACAGGTATGGGAATATGAAACGACGGTCAATGAAATAGACGATGAAGACTATACCCGCGATATTGCCAACCGCGAGCTGTTTAAATACATTTTTAATGAGAATACCGTTGATAAGGTTCTGCAAGATTTAATGACCAACGGCCTCAAAGTACAAAGCGGTGAGCTGATTGGTAAAACCATTATCTTTGCGTATAACCATAAGCATGCGCAATTGATTGTTGAACGCTTTGAAAAGCTTTACCCTGAATATGGCGCTGAGTTTTGTGCGTTAATTGACTACTCGGTTAACTACGCCCAAGATTTAATTGATCGCTTTGAGCAACGCGATACCCTGCCGCAAATTGCCGTTTCGGTTGACATGTTAGACACGGGGATTGATGTACCCGATATTTTGAACCTTGTTTTGTTTAAAGAGGTTAAATCAAAGATTAAATTCATTCAAATGTTAGGCCGTGGTACACGCTTGTCACCCGATATTTTTGGTAAAGGTAAAGATAAAAAACGATTCTTTATTTTTGACTATTGCGCCAACTTTGATTTTTTTGAGCTTAACCCACAAGGCAGTGATGCCAAGCCAGCCCTAAGCCTTACCGCACGGCTTTACAACATTAAAACCGACATCGCTTTTGAGCTGCAATCCACCCAATACCAGCAAGATGACTACGCCAAAGACTTTCATGATCGGCTAAAAGAACAATTAAAAAGCCAGTTAGCCAGCTTAAACCCTCATCATATTAATGTGCGTAAGCAGCAGCTTTATGTGGATAAATACCATCAAACCGCCAGCTGGGTTTGCCTTTCACTAATTTCGATCAATGAGTTAAAAAGCTATATCGCGCCTATTTTAACGCCCACCCAAGAGGATGAAAGTGCTAAGAAGTTTGATTTACTCATTTTAAATATTCAGTTAAGTTTGCTGAATAAAGCCAAAAAAGCAGGCAAAAGCCAGCAAGCGGTGATTAACTTGCTCAAAGCGCTGTATGAAAAAGGCACGATTAAAGAGGTGAGGGCTAAAATTGAGTTAATTAGCGAGGTGCTCACAGACGCATTCTGGCGTGACTTACGCCTTGATAAACTCGAATATATTCGTATTGAGTTGCGTGATTTGATGAAATACCTCGCTGAAGATGCCACGGGGCAAACCTTTACAATCAATATAGATGATTTTATTGAGGACATGGGCGAGGCTGACACCATCCCCTCCATCAGAACCTACAAACAAAAAGTGATTGATTACCTAACCCAACATTCAGACAGCCCTGTGATTCAAAAAATACGCCAGTTAGAACCGCTGACTCAAAACGATATTGAGGCGCTTGAGCAGATTCTCTGGCATGGCGATCTCGGTTCGCAAGACGATTATAAAAAACAAACGCAAAGCACTATGGCTGAGGGTAATGTGGCGATTTTTATTCGCTCGATTATTGGCCTTGATGTCAGCATTGCCGAGCAACGCTTTAGCGCCTTTTTATCTGAACATATTTTGAATGCCCAACAGCAAGAGTATTTAAAAACCATTATTAACTACGTCAATGAAAACGGGGATATTACCCCCGATATCCTCACCAATGAAGCACCCTTTGACAGTTATGATTGGACTGAGGTGTTTGGCGATAACGTGGCCTGCATTCCCCAATACATTAATACCTTGCATAAAGCGATTGTTGCCGATTAAGCCAACACTCTAGTTGCCATAGTTAACGTAGTTGGCCATGAGGTTGGGGCGTTGTTCGGTGTCGATGTGGGTGATGCAGG
>CAYNAM010000070.1:0-6144 GCA_964395065.1 uncultured Ventosimonas sp. | reverse complement strand
TTGGGGATGCGCCCTGAGTAGTAGGCGGTGTCGGCGTAGTGGTTATTGTCCATAGATGATCCTGTTATTTATTGTCCGATTGGTCTGCCCAAAAAGGTTGGCCTGTTTTGTCTAAATTAATGGGGTACTCGGCCGCGGCTTGGTAGGAGATTTTATCTTTTATTTTGGGTGCAGGGAAATAAAAATCGTGCCCACGGTATTTGGTTTTAAATTGGGCGCGTACTTGCAGTGAGAATGAACCACCAGCCAAACCTGTTGGTTTATTATCCACCAAGTATGCCATGCCATCTGGCAGTATTTTTGGATAACCATGGTCTTTTGAGAAACTGGCGGGGATGGTATCACTCAGTATGCGGCTGTAGGCAGCCTTAACGGTTAAGTCATTGGTATTACCGAGTAAGCCTTGTAATTGGCTCGTCACGGTAATTTCGTCGGCTGAATAGGCAAATGCCCCCACTCGAATATCTTTAGTACGGGTGGCTATTTTTATGTTTGCAAAGAGATTCACCAATTGGTAGTAGGCCTCTACAGGGTCTTTCAAGTAGTCGAGTTTAGAACCGGTGGCATTGGGGTTACCGAAGGGGCCGTTGACTAGCCATAGTTCAATGTCGTTCGAGCTGTACCAGTAGGCCACGGCCAAGGCGATGGCGGTAATGATAATCCCCACCCAACCGATGGGGTTGATAAGTAAGAAGGTGCCTGCGGTGCCGACTAGATAAGGGGAGAAGGCGGTAATCAGGCCGCCGAGCACACTTAACACGCCTGCCCCAATGACGGTGCTGTTCTCATTGAGGCTGATGCTGTAATACAGATCATAGGCACTGACGGCAGCTCCTGCTAGCCCTATTACCACTTGGCTAAACATTAAACGGGTTACCACTAACTTACGGGCTAAGACACTGCCCTCTCTAAAAATAGCTGGTAATTTGGCAGGGTCAAGGGTATAGAAGGTTTTACGCATAAAGCCAATTTTGCTGTACTCAGGATATAGCTTAATTGCTAAATCCTCAAAAGCTATTACCACATCTGTTATCGATAATCCGACTCCCACAATAGATCTATGCTTGCTTTCGGAGTTATTTGCATGCATCACTGCTTGGTAGCTTTGATATAGATTATACCCTTGAAATGCCAATATCGCGGCTTTAACCGAAGTTGAGTCTAAGGCTTTGGCCAGTCTGTTATTTTGTAGGGTAGTGGCCTTGGTTTTAGAGGTATTCGCGGTTTGTTGGCGTTGTTGTACCTCTGCTTCCACTTGGTTGTAGTGGCCGTTGGCGGCTACTAGCTCTTGGGCGGCTTGTTGTTGTTTGGCGATATTGGCGGAGTGAGTCGCTTGGGCTTGTGCTAAATTGCTCTTGGCGGCGGTGGCCATGGCTTGGGCATTGGCAAGGGCTTGTTTGTCGGCACTTTGTTGGGCGCGTAGGTTTTTTAGGTTGGTTTGGGCGCGGTTGTCGGCCTCGATGGCTTTATCGAGTGATTGTTGGCTATTGCGCAGTTGTTGTTGGGCGCTTTGCTCGGCACTTTGTGCGGCTTGTTGACGTGCACGGGCTTGGTTGAGGGCTTGTTGGTCTTCTTCGGCAATTTGGCTGACTTCGTCGTAGTCGTTAGCGGCTTGTTGTAGTTGTTGGTTGGTGATTTCTATTTGGCGCATGGATTGTGCCAGTGGGCTGTCTTCATAGGCGACAATCACAGGGTAGTCGGTTTTGCTGGCGGTTGAAAGCCCTGCACCTCGGGCGGTGGTTTGGCGGGTTGTGCCGATGGTGGTGGTGTTGGTTTGGCCTGTTTGGGGGTCTATGGCTTCATCAATAATTTCACCAAATAGGCGTTGTGCGGTGATGCCATTGGGCGCACGGTAGTTGACGTGGACTAGCGTCATGCGTTGGGTGGCACTGGTGCCTTGTCGACGGCGAATTAAGGTGCTGATGAATGCATTTTCAATGGGGGTGCCTTGCATCACTTCGCGGGTGCGTTGAAAGAGTACGGCTTGCCAAACAGGTACTTCAACACCTGTGTAGAGTTCGATGTTAGCCAGCCCTTGGCCATTTCGTATGGCGTTATTGATGTGGGTGTTGGCAGTTTGGCCTGCTTGTGTGCTGGCAGTTTGGCGTTGTTCTAGTCTTGTGTGGTATTCGGTGCTTACTTGTGCGCTGTCGGTTGCTGTTTTATTGGCTCGGTCTGCTTGTTGGTTGGCTTGGGTGGTTTGCCCTTGAGCAATGGTTACTTGGCGTTGGTCTGTTTGAACTTGGGTGGTTCGTTGGTTTACTTCGCCCGCGGTTTGTTGGGCGGTGGTTTCTGCCCCCCCTATTTGTTGGGTGGTTTGTTGGTGTTGCTGTTTGGCTTGCTCAAGTTGGGTGTCGGCCGTTTGGTTTTGTCGTGTGGCTTGGTCTAGGGTTTGTTTACTTGTGCCTGCTTGGGTGTCGGCCGTTTGTTGGTTTTGTTGGGCTGTTTGGACATTGTGTTGAGCTTGGCTCAGGCGGCCTTGGGCTTCTGCTAGGGCTTGCTCATCTTCTTTTAGTTGTTTGACGGCATTTTCAATAAAGCCTTGGAGTGTTCCTCCCATCATGCCAATAATGCCAGCAAATGCTTTGGCTGAGCCATTGGCGAGGTCTGACACGCTGCCTGATTTTATAAGGTCTCCTATTAGTTTTGCGTCGTAGCTGATTTGGGTGTATTCATCGGCGATGGTGTTGCCTGATGTTTTTCTAAACTCTGCCAGTAGGTGGAGACGGGCTTTACCTGTGCCATCGTTTTCTACAAGTTTTTGTGGTCTGACGTAGGGCTTTTTAAGGGCGTCTTTGTCTAGATCACTAAAGAGGAGCTGGTGCATGGGGTGGTTTAGGATTTGGCTCATGTCGGTGATGTAGGCGGTGATGCTTTTGTTAAGGGCTTTGTCATAACCCCCTAGGTATTCATCGCCTATAACGATGGAGCCGTCGCTATTGAAAGGGTCAACGTGAGCTATGTTGGTGCTTAGTGTGCCTAGTGTGGTGACGAGGTTGTTGTAGGCAGGTGTATAGAGTTCTTTTGGGTCTTGGCTTAGGTGGTCGACCCATACGTGTAGGTAGGGGGAGTTTTTGTCGGTAAAGGTTTTTAGTAGTTTAGATTGTGATTTGTTGTATTGGTCACTCGCTAGCCCTCTTTCATGAGCACAGCTATTGACGGCGAGTTGCTTGAGGCCGTATTGATCGAGCTTTTGTAGGTGTTCATGCAGTGGGTTTAGTTTGTTGCCTAGGTATTGGGGGCATATTAGCCGTTGCACAAGAATGGCTGAATCAAAGTATTTTTGTTGGGTTGCGAGTGCTACGGATGCGCCCAGTAGTTCGTGCGCTATGAGTATTGAGGCGGTGAGTTGCCGTGTGTGGTAGTGGTGGTCTTCTACGGTGATGCAGCATATTTGGCGGTCGTGGGCATCTTGGAGTATGTTTTTGCCTGCGCCTATGTCTTGGCTGATGTCTTGGGGGGCGTTGTTTATTTGACCAATGCTTTCAGTGATGTTGACGATGGTTTCTTTTACCAGTGTATTGATGGTTGAGTTTTCGCCAAAATTACTTTGGGTGCTGTCTACTTTTTTGGTGGTGAGTTGGCTTTGTATTTTAGGCAGTAGTGCGGTGAATTCTATTCGGTGTTTATTTGGGGTTTTGTTACCTTGTTTGGCATTGGCTAGAAAGGTATCGGCCAGTTGTTTGTTTTCTTTGAAATAGGTGTTTTCTAGATCATAGAGGTAGTTGGCTGGGTGAATGAGGAGTAGTTCTAAGTCTACGTCTCGTTGGCGATGAGGGGCGATGGCAGTGGCTGGGTAGCAATTGCTTAGTAGGTTTTTGACGGTGACATCGCCTTTGGTTGCCGCGTGACTTTGCCATACTTGGTAGTTCACATCAAGTTCTTTGTAGCTGTCTAGTAGCTTTTTACCTTTTAGGGGTAGGTTTTTAAAGCTTTGGGTATTGATATTTAGGCTTGTGGGTTGTACGTATGTATAGGGGCGCTCTATATTGCCTTTGCTGAGTATTTTGTTTAGACGTGCAGCGCTGAGTTGTATTTCTGAGTAGAAAAATTTGTTGTAGGTTTTTCTTTCTAAATAAGCTTGGGTGTTGTTTTTTTGTACAATACTCCAGAAATTGGGTATCCAGATTTCTTTAAGTTCTACGCCTGTAGCTTTACGTACTCCACCTTGGTATTTGCCTTGTTGGTAGTATTTTTCATCTTGTATGGGGATGTCTTTATAAACGGTTGTGCTGTTGTCTTTGGTGATGATTTGCACTTCTCGCCATAGCTTTGTTTTGCCACCGCTATTTTCAAAAATATAGAAGAAGCCTGAGCGTGCGATAACGGGTGCTCCGCTGTCTTGGCTACTTTTTATACCTTTGACAATAGTACAAGGCACGATGGGCACTATTTGGTGGATTTGTTGGTCTGTTTGTTTTTCGGTTATGTCCGCATTGTTGATTAGGTTGAGTTGTATCGGTTTACCTTCGGTAGTGGCAATTTCTAGGTAGGCGTTACGTTGTTTGTTTTTGTGTTTTTCCCAGTCCCATTTGTGTAATATGCTTAGGGTGGTTGCGTCTGTTTGTTCTATTTTTTCTTTTTCAGGCTGTTGGGCGATTTCTTGCCCTTTTTCATCAGTAATATAGATTCTTTGCCCTGTGGGGTGGTCTTTCCCGATAATTTGAACTATAAATTGTTCTTCGGTACAGGCGCTAACCGTACAAATTGAATCGATAGCTGGTTTGGTTTGGGAGTTTTCTGCCATTTTTATATTCCTTTTAACTTTTAACCGTGACGTTGTTAGCTCGCCGCTGTTTGTAGGTAGTATTGTAGATAGATAATTTTGTCTTCTATCTCTTGGCTCGGCCATTGGCTTGGCGCTTTTACGGTGGGGTATTGTGCTCTAAGTGATAGGTATCGGTTTAGGTCGTACTCACTGACAAAGCCATCTCTTATACCTTGTTTGACCCAAAGGATGATGCTATCAATATTTATTCGGCTTGGGTTTTTGTGCGCACTTTGTTGCCAGTGGTAGGCGAACTTTTCTTGTTGCATGTCTTGCAGTGCTAAATTTTGGTTGTTGGTGAGCACGGGTTTGTTTTTTAGGCGCTCAGTATTTAGTTGCCAGTCTTTAGCCGCTGGGTTGTTGTGGCTTTGCCAGTAGTCGCCTTGGGTGGCTTTGTCTCGCCAGTTGGCGTTGTACCATTGGATGCTTTGGATTGGCCCTAGCCAGTCGGCGGTTTCTTGTTCGCTTAAGCTAGGGAAGAAGTAGCTGGCAATAAAAGGGTCGTAGTAGCGAAAGATACCTATTTGGTCGGGCTTGAAGTAAACAAATAGGTTGTGTCTAAGTTGGGCGAGGATGTCTTCTTTACTATGACTGCTAGTGATGAACAGCCCTGCATTTTTTTGAAGGAGTTGTTTGAGGGTTTGTTCATCTGTATTGTTATCACATAGAAGCACAGGGCCTGTTTCTTTGAGCTCAGGCATTTCGGTTTCATCAAATAGGTAGCTTATTTGGGGTTGGGTGAATTTCCCGCTATACGCTTTTTTGATGATTTCTTGTTGGGGTTCGGCCAATAGGTAGTTCATTAGGCGTTACCTTCTAGCAGTTTTTTACGGCATGGGCAGTCAGAAAGTGGACATTCCATGGGGCTTCTGCCTTGTTTTTTGGGGCAAAGGGCGACGATGGGTGTGTGTTCTTTTTCTGCTTTGGCCATTTGGTGGAGTACGACAGGTGGTGCAGTCGTAGCAGCCACGCTTTTTGTCATGTTGAGCGGTGGTAATGGCATGGCAGGCGTTCCTTCCATCGGTACACCACCCGTCCACACGGGCATGGTCATCCAGATACCGGCGGGGTTTAACACAATATGCTGCCCTCCCGCTTTTAGGGTGAGACTAAGGCCACCATCAATCACTACGCTCATACCCGCCTTTAAATGCACTTCTTGCCCTGCTTGTATCGTTTGTACGGTTCCTATGGTCGTATGTTCTGACACACCAACAGTTTTATAGTCGTTCATCATGACCTGTGTTTTGCGGTCAAGCGTCGTAAGATGGTGTTCCTCTGCGAGCTGGTGTTGGTAACGATTCCCTTTGATAGTCTCTGAGTGTTCGTTATTGACCTGTAGGTGTGAGTTGTTATTGACCTGAACCGTGTGATTA
>CAYNAM010000069.1:0-13177 GCA_964395065.1 uncultured Ventosimonas sp. | reverse complement strand
AAAATCTATGGCATGGGCTTGGCAGCCCATTGAATCAGCGGCTGTAACTAGAATTCTAGTATACAGCTTGCGTAGCTTCGCCTGTATTTTATGGCGGGCTGTGTATGGGACACTCTTCGGAGTGTGCCGATTCCGCTGGTTCTCGGTCTGCCAACCTGTGCACAGTTCCGCCTCCCTAATTTTGAGGGGAGGTTTTCTTCTAAGGAAACGTACAGGAGTGGTCAAATGGCTAGAATACCTAAATCAATTAAACAATCTCGAGCAACGAAATCTAATCCAGAAAGCAGTCAACCATCAGGTTTAAGCGCTTTGCTTGAGCAGTCGACTTGTTTTGTTCCGTTTAATCTTGTTTCTCAATGTGGTTATGATCGTGTGATTTATTATAATGCGAATGCTTCACCCGATGCGTTGTATCGTTGTGCCACTGAGAGGTTAAAAGCTGTTTTGCAGTTATTGGATTCAATTCATGAGTATGGTAGTAGTGAGGCTGACGGATTACGCGCGGTGTCTTCTGTGTCGGCTTTTTTATTAAATGATGCATTGTGTATGTTGGAGGAGTTTAACCCTATTGCGGCAAGGTTAAGAGCTTCGAATAGTGCGCCTAAGTAGTGGCTTTGATTGGCTTTTTTTGCAGTAAAGCCAATACTTTTTATCTGTTGGTTATTTGTTTTTGTAACATCGCTCTTTTACAATGGTTGTTCTATTGGTAAATAATGGTGTTTAGGTTGCGATGATAAAACGTTTTGTTTTTTTGTTGGGGTTATGTTTTCCCTCTTATACGCTCGCGATGCTAACGCCCGACGAGATGATTGCTCAGGCGAATGAGTCATTTAGTCAAGGGCAGTATGATACTGCCGTGGCATATTATTCGCGCGCTGCCGAGCGTGGTAATAGAACAGCTCAGTTGCAATTAAGTTTGTGGTATTTTTCAGGCAAGGTTTCTGCCCCCAATCTTAGGTTGGGTCAGTTTTGGTTAGATGAGGCATTGAAACCTCGAACAATGACTGAGGCTGATTTAGTGGGGGTAAGTTATGGGGCAAGTTTTTATCAATCAAGTATTGCTTCTGATTTGGCTGTCGCTTGGTTGTTAGAAGGCGCTCAACAGGGTGATACCAAGGCAAGTTTGTTATTATTGCAGTGGTATGTAGGGCTGGTGAGTCGTGGTGATTTAAGTAGGTTGGTGCTTGAGTGGTTAAACTCTCGATAAGCGGTGGAGTTTGGCGTTGACTTAAAAAAAAGTTAAGTAGCCAAAAATAATATCAAGTCTATTAAAAATCTATTATTTTAGCTACTTAACCTACTGCAAACTTATTTATCTGCTTTAAGTCTTTGTAAATTATTTTTGTCTTCTGCTAATTTGTTTTTAGCTTCTTCACGTTTTTTGTTCCATTCTGCTTTGTTTTCAGCACGCTTGTTGGCGGCTTCTTGTTTTTTAGCGTCTAGTTTAGCTTTGGTTTCTTCTCTTTGCTTAGCTAACTCTTCTTTGGTTTGAGTTGGTTTGTTTTCTACGTCATGTTTTTTAGCGTCAAATTTGCTTTTCGCTTCTTCGCTCTTTTTGTTCCACTCTGCTTTTTTTTCAGCGCGCTTGTTGGCGGCTTCTTGCTTTTTAGCTTCTAGCTTATCTTCGGTTTGAGTTGGCTTGTTTTCCACTTCGTGTTTTTTAGCATCAAATTTGCTTTTTGCTTCTTCGCGTTTTTTGTTCCACTCTTCTTTTGTATTTTTTTGCTCGCCCGCTACACGATCTTTAGCTGTTTGGTGTTGTTGCTTGATCTGATCTTTTAGCGTTGGCGTATTAGTTTCTTGTGCATAAAGCGCTGTACTTGTAAATGCTAATGCTAATAACACAGGGAAAGTCTTTTTCATTTGTTAAATTACCTTATAAAATAAACATATAAATTAATTATGTGAATTTATAGTAGCAGATTATTTTTTTTATTAAAGTGTAAGATTGTTTCGAAAAATATCTTTATATTTGAAGGGCCATAAAATTTCCATGGTTTTTTATGGCCTTGTCTTTTATTTGTATTGTGTATAGTGAACACTTTCTTGCAGGGTGCGTTTTTCTTTTTTAGCACGTTGGTAAGAAAATTTGATGAATCCCAGTAGTGTCACATGTGTTTTACCTTGTTGTTTTTTCTTGTTAAAGATAAAACGTTGAAAGCAGGTTGTTTTGCTTTTAATAACATTATCTTTGATTTTTTGTTGGATACGTTGTTCTTTTAGCATTGATGCTGCTCGTTCGTTTATTGCAAAAAGCGGCATGTATTCTTCAAAGCTTTGTTTGCCAATGACGTATTCCATCCAGTCTGTAAGTATTTCTGGATTGGGTCTTTCGGGCCAGTAGCGTTCAAGGTATTCGGTGACGGTTTTTATTTGTCTACCTAGGTTTTTGTGGATGTTTGTTCCATGCATACGGTAGAACACATTCCCTTCTTTAACCACTTTGAAGGTTAGTTCTGGGTGTTGTTGCATGTATTTGAATATTTTGGTTCTTAGTATTATGTCGTCACCCGTCATGTCTTCGTCGTAACCGCCGATGGCATCAATGATGTCTTTTTTAATGATGGCACCTTGTACGTAGAATGCACCAAATTTGCTGTATTCAAGATCAAGCAGGTCATCAATAGTAAAGCTGCTCAGTTCGTGTGAGGCAAGGTCAAGTCGGCTACTATCCACCATGCCTTTGTCATCGATAAAAATTGCTTTGGTGGAAGCTATGAATCCCATGTTGGGATTTGCATTCATTTCGTTGATTTCAGCAAGCATGGCTTCGCCATTAAATATATCATCCAATGAGGTGAAGCTGATGAGCTGCCCTTTTGCTCTTTTGATGGCGTTGTTGATGTTCCAACCAATATTTCCTGAGTTAGCTTGGGCTATTATCTCTAGCGGATAGGGGAAGTCTTTTTTTATTTCTTCTAGTAGTTCAACACTGTTGTCTTTTGAGCCGTCATCGACCACAACAACTTCAACATTGTCGTAACCAATACGTACAATGGAGTCTAGACACTCTTTTAGAAACTGACCGTGGTTATAACCTAGGCAACAAAAGGTGATTAAATTAGTTTGGGGTGAATTCATTAACTTTCTCAATAATCATTTGTATGTCTTGCTCTGCAAGAACAGGGCTCATAGGTAGTGATAATACTTCGCGGTGTATTTGTTCCGTAATCGGGAGTGATAGGTGATTCCAATCCTGATAGCATTGCTGTTTGTGCGGTGGAATGGGGTAGTGAATCAGTGTTTCTATACCTTGTGTGTGTAGGTATTCTTTTAAGCTATCTCTATGCGCACTACGAACAACAAATAGGTGCCATACGTGTGCCGTTGCTGTTTGCACCGTGGGTAATGTAACCGCGGGGTTGTTGATTTGTGTAAGGTATTTTTGGGCTACATTTTGGCGTTGTTTTATTTCTTTATCTAGGTAGTTAAGTTTAACGCTTAGCATGGCGGCTTGTATTTCATCGAGCCTGCTATTACTGCCTTGGTAGATGTTTTTGTATTTTTCTTGTGACCCGTAGTTTCTTAGGGCTTTGATGGTGTTGGCTAGTTCGTCGTCATTGGTTGTAACAGCGCCTGCGTCACCTAATGCACCTAAGTTTTTTCCTGGGTAGAAGCTAAAGCCTGATGCATCACCAAAACTGCCAGCTCTGCGACCGTTTATTTGTGCGCCATGAGCTTGAGCGCTGTCCTCAAGAATGAGTAGGTTATGCTCTTTTGCAAAAGGGACAATTTCTTCCATCGGGGCAAGTTGCCCATAGAGGTGTACTGCTAGAATGGCTTTAGTTTTGGGGGTAATGGCTTTTTTTATGCCGTGTATGTCGAGGTTGTATGTTGCAAGGTTTGGTTCAACAAGAACGGGGGTTAGGTCATTTTCTGTAATGGCCAGTATGGAGGCGATGTAGGTATTGGCAGGAACAATAATTTCGTCGCCCGCTGTTAGTTTCCCCTGCTCTTTCCATGCTTGTAGCACTAAAATAAGTGCATCTAGCCCATTGGCTACGCCAATTGCATGTTGAACACCGCAATAATCAGCAAATTGTTTTTCAAACTGTTGTATTTCTTTGCCCAGTAAGTACCAACCTGAATCGATAACTCGTGAACAGGCTTCTTTTAGGTCTTGTTGGTATTGTTGATTGATTTTTTTTAAATCAAGAAAAGGAATCATAGTGGTTTAATTTCCTTACGTTATCGTTATAACATTGGCGGTTATTTTTTATCAACACCGTAAACACGAAGAAATTCATCATAGTTTCTGATGTAATCGCTTTCATCATAAAGGCTATTGGCTAGCACCATGAGAACGCAGTCTTCAGAAAAATCGTACATTTCTCGCCAAATACAAGAGTCAATTAGTAGACCTTGGGCGGGGTTATCGAGCAGTACGCTGACGCGCTCAGTGCCGTCATCCAGTAAAAAATAACAGGAGCCGCGCACCGCCACCACTACTTGCTTTAATTCCTTATGTGCATGCAAGCCCCTACGTATACCTGCGGCTGTATCAAATAGATAATAAACACGCTTAATAGGAAAAGGGATGTTGTGCCCTTCTTCCAAAGCAATTAAAGAGCCGCGCTCATCGCCGTGCATCTGCAGGGGTAAGAATTTTATTTCCATCGAGTTAGAAACAACCTATATACAAGTAATATCCCGATTATATTAACAGACCTCATGTTTTTTTTAAATGTTATAATACGTTATTGCAGAAATGGCGATATTTAGAATTTGATTAGCCATATTAAGCCATTGCGCCATCGTTATCTTGGAATTAGTATGGGATAAGTTTGCCCTAAATTTGATTTATAGATCAACGCTTATATGATAATATCCTAAGTCATTACTTTTTTTACTTTAAGAGACAAATCCTAATGAGTAAGAGTAAAAAACTGATTATAATCGGTACAGGAGAAACTGCCTGCTTGGCTTATGAGTATTTTACTCATGACAGTGAGTATGAGGTGGCAGCATTTGCTGTGGAAGGTGCTTACTACTCAGAATCGACATTCTGTAATTTGCCTGTTTGCCGTCTCGAAAATATTGATGAACATTACCCTCCAAGTGAGTTTACTGCCTTTGTTGCACTCGCTTCAGGAAGGCTTAATCGAGATAGAACTAAGTTATACTTATCACTCAAAGAAAAAGGTTACCAACTGGCCTCTTATGTTAGTTCAAAAGCCTTCGTTTGGCATAATGTAAAAATTGGGGAGAATTGTTTTATCCTTGAAAATAATACATTACAGCCTTTTGTTGAGGTTGGGAACAATGTCATTTTATGGAGTGGCAACCATATTGGGCATCGCTCAAAGATATTAGACCATTGCTTTATCACATCACATGTTGTGATTTCAGGATTCTGCACCGTTGGTGAATACAGCTTTTTAGGTGTGAATAGCGCTTTAGCCGATAATACAATACTCGCTAAAGACAATTTCATTGGTATGGGTGCTGTTATTAATAAAAATACTGAAGAAAACACTATTTATACTGGCAATCCTGCACAGCCCTCAAAATTATCAACTAAAAAGTTTTGTAAAGTTAAGGAATCGTAGATGAAGTGGGAAAAAAAGGGGCTTATTTATTGCCCTCAAGGTGTTCATGGGTGGGATGTTAAGGGCTTTCTTACACCCAATCCTTTTCTACTTAATGACGATGTCATCAGAGTATATGGTTCAATCCGGGATAACAATGGCGCGGGTAGAATTGGCTATGTTGATGTTGATGCAAAAAATCCTAAAAACATCATCGCCATATCAGAAAAACCTGTGCTAGATCTGGGTGAAAAAGGTGCGTTTGACGATAACGGCGTCATATTGGGCGATGTTATTAGGGTCGACAATAAAGTATATATGTATTATGTCGGCTTTCAGCTAGTTCACAAAGTCAAGTTTCTTGCTTTTTCAGGGCTTGCCATTAGTGCAGACAATGGGCAAACATTTAATCGCTACAGTAAATGCCCCATTATGGATAGAGCTGATAATGCCCTTTATATAAGGGCTATTCATTCTGTTTTGAAGGAAGGTAATACTTTTAAAATTTGGTACTCTGTTGGCAATGATTGGCAAGTAATTAATAATGTTCTCTATCCTAAATATGATATCCGCTATACCGAATCTGATGATGGTATTAACTTTAACGATAATGTAGGGGTTTCTTGTATTCTTCCTAACGAGCAAGAATATAGAATTGGCAGACCCAGAGTCAGAAAAATTGATCATGGGTATGAAATGCGCTATACGTCTGATACTTATGAAAAAGAGTATAAAGCAGGCTATGCTGAATCTAGCGATGGTATTCACTGGGAAAGAATGGATCACAAATCGGCGCTACAACCTTCTCAATCAGGGTGGGATAGTGAAATGGCTTGCTATCCAGTCATAATAAAAGCACAAAATAAAACCTATATGTTTTATGACGGTAATGGAATGGGAGAAACAGGCTTTGGATACGCGGAGCTTTTAGAGAATAAATGAGCATGACTATAACCGTACAACAATATTCAACACCTCACAAAAGTGACTGGGATAACTTTGTTCAATCCTCAAAGAATGCCACGTTTATGCTTCAACGTGACTATATGGACTATCATGCAGATAGATTTAACGATATCTCTTTAATGTTTTATGAAGATACAACATTAATCGCTGTCATGCCCTGCTCTTACAATGAAAACCAAGCATCAAGCCATGCTGGACTTAGCTTTGGCGGCATCCTTACCAATAAAAAAATGACAACTGCTAAGATGTTAGCTTGCTTTGAATCTATGAAATCATTTTTCAAAGAAAAAAATATTCATAAGCTAATCTACAAGTGTATACCCTCCATCTACCACGCCTATCCTTCTGACGAAGATCTCTACGCTTTATTTATTAATGAGGCGAATCTTATTAGGCGAGATGTAGCAACAGTGGTCTACTTGCCTGAAAAAATAAAGTTTTCAAAAGGAAAGAGATGGGGCATAAGCAAAGCCAAACAAGCCAATGTTGAGGTAAAGCAATTCAATGATTTTCAGCTTTTTATCGAGTGTGAAAACCAAATTCTTGAACAAAAATACAACACCAAAGCGACTCACTCAGCCGATGAAATAAAACGACTTGCTGAAAGCTTTCCAGATAACATAAAAATGTTTGGCGGCTTTATCAATAATGAATTAATGGCAGGTACTATCATTTATGAAACGCCCTTAGTCGCACATACACAATACATTACTACCACACCACAAGGTAGAGAGGTGATGGCTCTCGAGCTAGTCATGGATTACTTAATTAATCATCATTATGTCAATAAAAAATACTTTAGCTTTGGTATATCAACTGAAAATAATGGAACCATCTTGAATAATGGATTGATTGCACAAAAAGAAATGTATGGTGGCAGAGCAATTACCCATGATTTTTATGAGCTATTGATCTAGAAGATAAATAGATAGTCTATCTCTCAACAAAAAGACTATACCAGATCTTACAGTTCAAGTATAAGCAGCTCTTATTAAAAGAGAAAAATAATGAAACGTATTTGTATATTTTGTGGATCAAATAAGGGGAATGACCCTGTTTATGCTGAGCAAGCAACGCTTTTGGGGCAAACTCTGGCTAAAGCCAACATTGGCCTTGTTTACGGAGGCACCACTGCCGGGCTGATGGGAATTGTAGCGGATGCAGCACTGGCTGCCGGCGGTGAAGTGATTGGAATTATCCCTGAGCGTTTAGCTGAAAAATCAGCAATGACACATCAAAGGTTAAGCCAGTTATTGGTGGTAGAGTCAATGCATGCACGAAAGGCTAAAATGGCAGAGTTAAGTGATGGCTTTATTGCTTTACCCGGTGGTATCGGTACGTTTGAAGAGTTGTTTGAGATGCTGACATGGTCACAATTGGGTTTTCATCATAAACCTACTGGCGTGCTTAATATTAAAGGGTTTTATGACCCACTTATTCAGTTTTTAGACAGCGTCATCGCTGCACAGTTTATGAAGCCTGAACACCGCCAGCTATTAATTAATGAGGCTGAACCCCTTAAGTTATTAGAGAAAATGCGCCATTATCAAGCGCCTACCGTTAATAAATGGTTTGACCGCCCTGCCACTTGATCTACAAATGGTCGCTATAAAATAGCGGCCAGTTGCTTAACCCCCTCAACTATTTGTTGTTCTGTATGGGCGGCATAGCCTAATAAGAGCCCTTGTCGACCAATCGGTTGTTGGCAGTAGCGTGATAACGGTTGTACGCCTAACCCTGCCTCACGACATTTGGTGATAGCGTCCGCTTCGGTTAGGCTACCCAGTAACCAACAAAGGAGATGAATATACTGGCACACTCAACAAACCAACACCACAGCTCAACGCCTATATGATTGGGTAGCCAATAAACCAGGTGTTATTGAGTATAGAATGCCACTATAAAATCAATACACCGCCTGCCCTTACTAACTTAGGAGTATCAAGATGCACATACACTTTATCATCCATGAAAGTTTTGAAGCGCCCGGTGCTTATGAGACATGGGCAAAAAACAAGGGACATCACATCACCTATTCTCGCTTATACCAAGGGGATAGCCTACCCCAATCAATTACCCCGTTCGACTTTTTAATCGTGATGGGTGGGCCCCAAAGCCCCGCGACCAGCCAAGCAGAATGCCCTCATTTTAACACCAAAGCCGAGCAAGCCATCATTGCTACAGCAGTGAATGCTGGCAAAGTGGTGATCGGTATTTGCCTTGGTTCACAACTTTTGGGAGAGGCTCTAGGGGCTAAGTTTGAACACAGCCCAGAAAAGGAAATCGGTAAATTCCCTATTATGCTCACGGAAGCAGGGAAAAACCATGCTTTATTCTCACATTTTGATTCTCCCCTGTCTGTTGGCCACTGGCATAACGATATGCCTGGATTAACGTCAGAAGCAGAGGTACTTGCTTACAGTGAAGGGTGTCCTCGTCAAATTATCGCTTATACTTCTCTTGCCTTTGGTTTCCAATGCCATATGGAGCTTACCCATGATGTCGTTGAGCAACTTATTGCCCATTCACAAAACGATCTCAACCGCGCTGCTGAGTTTAAGTTTGTCGAAAGCGCCGAGAAGTTACGCACACATAACTATGATGAGATGAATCAAAAGCTCTATAGGTTCCTTGATAAACTCAGTGAGCGCTATCAGTTATTAATACGGCAATGATGCACGCTATTGGCTTGAGATGCTTTTTTACTACTTAAGCCATTGGTTTATTTTTCTCTCCCCATGCACACATTGCTTCCATGAGCGGGTAAAGTGACCATCCTTTTTCTGATAATGAATACTCCACTTTGGGAGGGATTTGGGGGTACTCAGTACGAGTAATCAAGCCATCGGCTTCAAGCTCTTTCAACTGTACACTTAAGGTTTTGTAAGAGATAGAGCCGATTAGGCGCTGTAATTCATTATAGCGCGCTACCTTAACTTCCACCAACCAATACAGAATAATCATTTTCCACTTACCACCGATGAGTGATAAGGTATAGCCGAATGGCGTATCTTGTAGTGATTCAATGTTTTTAAATTCTTTTATGCTCACTTTACACTTTCCTTTTAGTTAGTATGAGGTAAAAAAGTGCATACTTGTTTATTTATTAGTGAAGTATACAATAAAAAAACACCATCCACACAGGGAATTAAAAAATGAAACCTATGAGTCAATCTAAAACTATACGTCTACTTATGCCGCAATGGCAAGGTGGAGATTATGATATAACACCGCCGTCAGGAGAAATATATCCGTTAGGAGCACGCTTACTTGCTTTTTTAGCACCTCAAACTGATGCCCCATTAATAGAAGTCCCTGTTGCTCCTTATAATATGGAAGAAAATAGACCTATAGAGAATGGGGTTGTCTGGCAAAATACTGTTTTACAGCAATTTAAGGTCGCAAGAAAAATTATAGAGGATAATAAACCAGATCGAATCATTATGTTTGGTGGAGATTGTTTAGTAAGCCAAGCACCATTTGCTTATCTTAACGAACGCTATCAAGGAAATGTAGGGATTTTATGGATTGATGCACACCCAGATATATCTACCCCTCAAGATTTTAATAGAGAACATGCAATGGTGCTAGGCAATCTATTGGGCAAAGGTGACCCTGTTTTATCAAAAGAGGTAAAAAAACCTTTTAAAAAAGATCAGGTGTTAATCATTGGTATTGATAAATACAATGCTCCCTACGAAGAACAAACAGTTAAAGATATCGGTTTACAAGTTATTCCTCTCAAAGAATTAACTAATAATAATGAAGCGATTACCCACTGGATTGATAAAAATAAATTTGACCACATTGTTATCCATGTCGATTTAGACGTGCTTGATCCCAAAGGTTTTTATTCACAACTCACGATGAACCCCAACTCAGAACCTTTTGAGACAGTAACAGGCAAAATTACTATTTCTCAATTAACTCAAATACTAAAAAATGTAGACGATGCAAGCCAAGTGGTTGGTATCAGCTTTGCTGAGCATATGCCATGGGATGCATTAAATTTAAAAAATATGATGGCATCTATGTCATTTATGAAATAGGCGCGATCATGTAGGTTTGATGTTGGTTGTGTCGACTACCATACGTTAATACTTTCTAAGGGTAGTCGACTGAGGATTGTTAACTATACCTAAACTTTAGAAGCGTTAACTCCTTACTTAGGCGTTGCTATCACCTGTGTTGCCATTACATTAATGTAATTAACAAATGCTGGACTCAGTTGGGTAATCGTGCTGGGATCATTGGGGGTATCTGTATAAATAAACACGACATAATCACCATTGGATAAGTAAGCATTAAATGCTTGGTAGCCTTCCATTGCATTACTTAGATAACCTTCTACAACATTGGGCAATTCATTTTGCCAGTTTTGTCTTGCGCCAACCGGCATAAATGTTAGTTTATCTTCTTTGTAAATTTGTTGACCATCAGGTATTTGATAAACCAGTATGCTTCCTATGTCTTGGGTCACTTGATTAAAAATGCCTGCAGTATAGCTGATGTTAGTTTGAACATAGCAACCTACTGTACCCAATGGGCTGCTGCTTGTTAAATGTACTTGGACGTTTTGTTTATTGCTAAATAATGCGGCTAATGCTGGTTTGTTAAAATGGTTAGTAATATTAATACACGGGGTCACATTCCCTGCATAGACAGAGGTTACAGAGCTTATTAAAAGCGTTAGTGTGATTTTTTTAAGTAACTGGCTATTAATCTTCATCGTACCACCTAAAACGTGAATCTGTATCTAAATAATGACTTTATAAGCTAAACAGTATTTAAAAACTATTATTGATTAGTCTAAGATTAGCCATGCCTTTCATCGTCTTTAAGTTTTAACGCTAGCCTTGTAAGATCAAGCATGCGCTCAAATCGCATCAAGCGTTCTTGAAATACGAAAGAGACCACATAAAGGATCCCACACATAATAACGAGCGGAAAAGCCCACTCAGGCAACTTATCAGGAATAGCATAAAGCGCTACTAACGTGAGAATACTAGGAATAAGCCCAACTTTATCAATAGCACCTGATAGATTCCCCAAGCCTTTATAAAACCAATTACGCCCATGCTCCAACTCTATACAGCCTAATTCTAGCGTTTGCTTTGAAAATGTCATGAGTTGGCTTAAATATTTACTATCGACCTCTCCATTACAACGCGCAATTGATAGCGCACTTCCCTTACTATAGAAAGTGCAGACAGTCAGAATAACGATGGGCAATAAACCAAGAATGAAGAAAAGTTCACTGATATTTTTTAGCCAAGGCATATGTAGTAAACTTAATGTTAAACAAATTATCCAGATAACTAAACACGTCATTATAAAAGTTTCTAGGTAGCCAAACCATGGTTTCTTTTTTAAAACGCGCTGATCGCTTTCCTTTTGTGCCTGCTGTTCAGCTTTAACAAGTTGTTCAAGAACATCAAAATATTGTGTTACTTCATTGCTCATAAGCTATCCTTCTATCTCTTTTTACATATCAATCACAGATAAAATCCATTAAAAAATGCAATAATCGCTTTATTTTTATAAATTAAATGTGCGTTCAATTTATCTCTAAAATAAATTCATCTATAATAGCCCACTCTTTCGACAGTTGAAAACTGCTAACGCCCTCAAATAAGGATGTTGCCATGCCTATTCTCTTTTTGTTATCCATCGCGTGCCAAATTGCATGCGCTTTGCATGTGATAAAAACAGGACAAGAGCGCTACTGGCTCTATCTCATCATTATTTTTCCTTTTTTGGGTTGTCTGATTTATGCATTAGCCATTTTATTACCTGAATTGCTAGGCAGCTATAAAGGACGCCAAGCGGTCAACCGCTTACAAGATAAAGTTGCACCTACACGCCATTTAAAAAAATTACAATCCGCATTGTATATTGCAGACACCCCTGAAAATAATGAAGCATTAGCCGATGAGCTATCACGCTTACACCATTACAACGAAGCGCTTCCTTATTATCAAAAGGCATTGACAGGTATTTATCATGATAAACCTCAGTTATTATTAAAATTAGCCAAAGCACAGTTTCATGTAAATAACTATTTAGAATGCCAAAAGACATTAGATTTTTTAATTGAGAGAAATCCAGAATTTCGCTCTCAAGAAGGGCATTTACTATATGCTCAAGCCCTACAAATGGCTGGAAACTTCGCAAAAGCTGATGAAGAATATAAGGTTTTAGTCTCTTATTACTCGGGCCCTCAGGCACGTTTTTATTATGCGAGTTTGCTCTATCATCAAGGGCAATTAACAGAAGCAAAACAGCAATTAGAAGAAATAATGGCGTATGCTAAGATTATGCCTAAACATTATCGGACCTTACATGCTGACTGTTTGTCTGATACAAAAAAACAGTTGCAATCATTACAACATACCCCTTAAAAATCACAAGCTTTTATTAACCACCCGATAATATCATCAAGTAGTAATCTTATGTGCAGGTAGCTTTTCCCCGCCTTTCTGCCAAAATGATAATTGGTAATCTAATATATTCTCTTTATTATCGGGTATATAAAACTCAACTTCACAAGGATGGTCTGGAAATTGTAATGCTAGTTTTGCTGTATAAATTTCCTTGAGAACGTTACCCAAGGCAATGACTTTGTCACTCGTTACATTTTCATTACAATGAATATCAGCAATATGAAGATGATTAACAAGACA
>CAYNAM010000068.1:0-13590 GCA_964395065.1 uncultured Ventosimonas sp. | reverse complement strand
TATGCTTAATTGCGGCACAAGGTTTATGGCGTCGGTTAGCTAGTGCGTGGCATATTAGCCTTGCCCTAATAATAACGGGAGCCGTTTGTAGCTTACTTAAAGGACTTGATTGGCAAGTTGCTCTACTACTTCTCTTCACCGCTGTTAATTTAATTACTTTTAGAAAAATCTTTTATCGTCAAAGTAAGCTATTAGATGCCACTTACTCAATACCCACTCTTATTGTTTTAGGATGCACACTGGCAGTCTCAGTTTGGCTATTTTATTTCACTTATCGCTACACCCCCTATAACAATGCACTATGGTGGGAGTTCACTTTGTACTCTGATGCCACTAGAGGACTTTGGGCTATTGTTGCTAATGTCATCATATTTACTCTAGTAATTATTAGCTGGTTGCTATACACATCCCCACCCAAAATTTTAACACCAACTGATGAACAACTTACCTTAGCGAGTAATATTACGGCATACTCCAATCAACCTTATGGTGCATTGGCTTTTGGTAAAGATAAAGCTATCTTATTTCATCATCAACAAGATAGTTTCATTATGTATGCTGGTCATGATCGAAGCTTAGTTGCTTTATCAGATCCTATAGGTAACCCTAAGAAGACATCCGAGCTTATTTGGCAATTTAGAGATTACTGTGATCTACACAATGTAAATCCTGTTTTCTATCAAATAAAACCTGATAATATTTCAGACTATATGGATATAGGTCTTGTTATCGTTAAACTAGGAAAAGAAGCCGTTTTAAATCTCGCCCATTTTAACGCTGAAGAAAACCAAAAGCTTAAAGAAATACAAAATGTTGGTGAAGAAAATAACCTAACGTTAAAAATTTATAATGCAGGCGAATTACCCTTTGAGAAACTACAAGCAGTCATTAATGCCACCAGTCACAAAGAACAACAAATGGGATTCTTGGTAGGGAAGCTCACACAAGACTATTTACAACACTTTAGAATAGCTGCAATTGACTTTAAAGGCGAAATTATTGCCTTTATGAACTTGCTTGAAACCCATACACAAGAAATCACTACAATTGATTTAATTCAAGTAGCCCAAGACGCGCCTAAACTCACTGTGGAATATCTCTTATTAAGTGTTATTATTAACCTGCAGCAAGAAGGTCTTAAAAATTTTAGCCTAGGGCTAACCCCTGACACAGAACTAAAACCTAATAAAAATGGCCCTATGGCTTACCGTTTAGGATCATTAATTTTTAGGCGCAGCCATTTACTTTATAACATTAATGGACTAAACCGCTTTAAAGACAAATTTGATTTTGAATGGCAAATCCGTTACATGGCCATCCCTGCTAGACTAGATCCCTTTGTAGCATTAACCGATGTAGCCAGTCTTATTTCAAGCGGCCTCACCACGTCCATTGAGCGCTAATATGACAACTTAAAAAATTTATTAGAACATATAGAAAACTAACAATTAAAGTGTTTCATAATAAATAATTTCCTAGTGTTGTCGCTAAATAAAAACTATAATGCCTAATTAGTATTGAAATTAGTTTTTCAGGCATTCAAAAGGCTACTTAGTAACATATACTAAGTGTAATTGGTAGGTAGTTTTATCTTAGCTGGAGAGTTAACTACGATGAATTTTTTCAAAAAAACCCTTCTCGCCACCTCTATTACTCTAGTAGCTACAGGTATCGTATCTGCTGCTGAAAATGCATTACATATCTATAACTGGTCTGATTATATTGCGCCTGACACCATCAGCAAATTTGAAAAACAAACAGGCATTAAAGTCGTCTATGATGTTTTTGATAATAATGAAATAGTCGAAGCCAAACTAATTGCGGGTAACTCAGGCTATGATATAGTAGTACCTTCCAATGCCTTCTTAGCTAAACAAATCAAGGCAGGTTTATATCAACCCTTAGACAGATCTAAACTACCTAACTGGAAAAACCTCAATCCTACATTAATGAAAGTATTGGAAGTTAACGATCCAGAAAACAAATACGCTATTCCTTATATGTGGGGAACTATTGGTATTGCCTATAATGTAGACAAAGTAAAAGCAGTTTTAGGTGACAATGCGCCTGTTGACTCTTGGGATCTTGTTTTTAATGTCGAAAATATGGAAAAACTAAAATCCTGTGGTGTTGCTTTTCTAGACTCTCCAACAGAGATGCTTCCTGCAGCTATGAAGTACTTAGGTGAAGACCCTACTGCTACAGATACTAAGAATATTAAAGATGCTCAAGCATTATTCTTAAAAATTCGCCCTTATGTTGCTTACTTCCACTCATCTAAAAATATTTTAGATCTTGCTAATGGTAACATTTGCGTTTCTGTAGGTTACTCAGGGGATTTACAACAAAGTAAAACCCGTGCAGAAGAAGCAAAAAATGGCGTACATATCAAATACAACATTCCTAAAGAAGGTGCTGCTAGTTTCTTTGATATGATGGCAATCCCTAAGGATGCCCCAAACCCCGATGCCGCACACCAATTTATTAACTTTATTATGCAACCTGAAATTGCAGCAGAAATCACTAACTATATTCGCTTCCCTAATGCAAATAGTGCTGCAACACCTTTAGTAAATAAAGATATTACAAGTGACCCTGGTATCTATCCAACAGAAGAAATAATGGAAAAAATATATACTTTCCCATTATTACCATTGAAAACACAACGTACAATGGTAAACAGTTGGACTAAAGTTAAAACTAGCAAATAAACTCCGCTCGTTTTACTACCTAAAAATCGAGTAATAGGTTTTTAAATAAACTTATTACTCGTTGTTATTTTTACTCTTTTGTATGGAGATTAACATCAATGGCTGTTGCATCAAGCGCTTTTAAAAAAGCCATGACGGGAACCCAGACACCTAAAGAAGCTCTGGTTAAAATTGATCGTGTCACTAAATCATTCGATGGGACTATCGCTGTAGATAACGTGAACCTAACGATTAACCGTGGTGAAATTTTTGCTTTATTAGGTGGTTCAGGTTCAGGGAAATCGACCCTATTACGGATGTTAGCTGGCTTTGAAACCCCCACAGAAGGGCGAATATTCTTAGATGGGCAAGACATTACTAAGCTCCCTCCTTATGAACGTCCTATAAATATGATGTTCCAATCCTATGCACTATTTCCACACATGACTGTGGAACAAAATATTGCTTTTGGTCTAAAACAAGACAAACTCCCAAAGGAACAGATTAAAGAGCGCGTTGAACAGATGCTAAAACTGGTGCACATGACCCAATACGCTCATCGTAAGCCACATCAATTATCAGGTGGTCAAAGGCAACGTGTTGCCCTTGCTCGCTCACTCGCCAAGCGTCCAAAACTATTATTGCTCGATGAACCAATGGGGGCATTAGATAAAAAACTACGGTCACAAATGCAATTAGAGCTAGTAGAAATTATTGAAAGCGTTGGTGTAACCTGTGTGATGGTAACCCATGACCAAGAAGAAGCCATGACCATGGCTCAACGTATTGCAATCATGAATCAAGGGACAATTGAACAAATTGGGAGTCCCATGGATATTTACGAAACTCCAGCAACTCGCTTGGTTTGTGAGTTTATTGGCAATGTCAATATGTTTGAAGGTGAAATTGTTGAGGATATGAGCAACCATGTAACCATCACCTGCCCTACTCTTCCTAACCCTATTTATATTGGTCATGGTTTGAGTACCCGAGCTGAAGATAAAAAGGTCACCTTTGCCATTCGTCCTGAAAAAATACTAATCAGTCAACAAAAGCCTGAAGTAGAACACCCAGACTATAATTGGACAACAGGTACGGTGTATGATATCGCCTACTTAGGTGGGCATTCTATTTATTACATAGAACTTCCCTCTGGTGCAATTGTACAATCCTTTATGGCAAATTCTGAACGTCATGTGAAACGACCTACATGGGATGATCAGGTTTATTTGTATTGGGAAGATGAAAGTGGTGTGGTACTGCAATGAATACGAGACTACTAACCTTTGCTAAAAAGCTAGGGAGGGGATCGGTTATTGGTATTCCTTTTACTTGGCTATTTTTATTCTTTCTACTGCCTTTTATCATTGTATTAAAAATCAGTTTATCTGAAGGTGACTACAGCCCACCTTATCATGCAATGTTGTTATGGACAGAAGACCAAGTCTCTATCGTTTTAAACTACTACAGCTACTTAAGTATTATCCAAGACGATGAGTGGAGTTACCTAGCACCGTATTTAGCTATGCTTAAACTAGCCATTATCAGTACAATTATCTGTGTTGTACTTGGCTATTTTATAGCTCGCTTTTTAGTCTCATTACATAATACAAAACTGCAAAAATCATTACTTTGGCTAGTTGCATTACCAACTATCTTAGTTATCTTCTTGCATGGTTATGCATCCTATACAAATAACTTGCAGACACCTACAGGTGTTATCAATAACTTCCTTACTCATACAGGTATCATCAATGAACCACTCGCTTCTTTAAGTAGTTCATTCATGATTTATTTGGGTGTTGTCATTAGCCACATCTCATTAGTTATTTTCCCAGTTTTCTTTCAACTGAATCAACGTGAATACAGTTGTGATTTTGTTATAGAGAAAATACGCATTTCAAATTTACCCAAAATGCAACTAATCATTGGGGCATTGCTGGTATTTATCTGCATTATTGGAAAATACCTTATTCCTAATCCTCTTGGATTTGAAAGTTTTGAAAGTTCAAGCTATTTAACACCTTATTTAAACTCGCTCGAGTTAGCTTTTTTTAGTACATTCTTCTGTTTAATTATTGGCTACCCTATGGCTTACGCGATTGCGCGCGCGCCTAAAAGCTCACAAGCGATACTGTTACTATTAATCGTCATGCCGACATGGACAGCACTGCTTATTCGTGTTTATGCATGGATGACCATCTTAGGCAATGGTAATAACGGTTTGCTCAACCAATTTCTAATGGGATTAGGCATTATTAGTACCCCCATCGAAGTCCTAAACACCTATATTGCTGTTTATATTGGTGTTATTTATGCATACCTCCCCTTTATGATTTTGCCTTTATACGCAAATCTAGTAAAACACGACCAGTCACTGCTAGAAGCCGCCTCAGATTTAGGAACTAAAAGCTTAGCTGCTTTCTGGAAAATTACGGTACCTTTGTCTAAAAACGGTATTATTACAGGTTGTATGCTAGTATTTATTCCTATTATTGGTGAGTTTGTTATCCCAGAATTGCTGGGTGGTTCAGAATACCAATTAATCGGACAAACAATTTACCGTGAATACTTCAGCAATAACGATTGGCCAAGGGCAGCTGCCTTAGCCGTGATCATGTTGATGCTATTGATCATTCCGATTCAACTCTTTAACCGTAACCAATCTAAACAACTGGAGGCAAAATAATGAAGCGTCGTCTAAACTTCACTAACCTCATGCTGGTATTAGGGTTATTATTTATTTATCTACCCATGTTTATTTTGGTGATTTACTCATTTAATGCCTCTAAAATGGTGGTTGTATGGGAAGGTTGGTCAACCAAATGGTACCGTAGTTTATCTGGCAGTACTGACCTTATTGCTGCCTTATTTCGCTCTCTTGAAGTGGCTTTTTATACATCCATCACCGCTGTTATCTTGGGTACGTTAGCAGCCTTTGTACTGACTCGAATGGATCACTTTCGTGGTCGCTCAATTTTTGCTGGGATGGTAACAGCTCCACTGGTCATGCCTGAAATTATCACAGGTTTCTCGTTACTACTACTTTTCATGGCATTTAATGAGTTATTTAGTTGGCCAAGTAAAGGGTTAATGAATATCTGGATTGCCCATGTCACATTCTGTACGGCCTATGTAGCTATTTTAGTCTCATCCCGCTTAAGAGAGCTTGACCGCTCCCTTGAAGAAGCCTCAATGGATTTGGGTGCTCCACCTTGGAAAACCTTTATATTCATTACAATACCAATGATCGCCCCCTCTCTTTTTGCAGGGGCTATGCTGTCTTTTGCCTTATCACTCGATGATGTGGTATTAGCTAATTTCTTATCAGGTCCAGGATCTACGACACTACCTGTTTATATATTCTCTAAAGTAAGACTAGGCGTTGACCCACAAATTAACGCCATTGCCTCTATTATTCTATTAGTGATTTCAACCATCACACTCACCGCTTGGTTTGTTAATAGAAGAATCGAGAAAAAGCGTAAAGTCGTTTCTTAAGCAATAAAAAAGAGAAGCCGATGGCTTCTCTTTTTTATCTTTATTTATTCCAATCTTTTGCCCTAAGTCTTCCCGTTTCATAGTAGTTGGACACCAAATCGACAAACTCTTTCATATCACCATTTTCAACCACTAAGCGGTTAACTGTTTGCCAGTCGATGTCTAACTTAGCACGAGCAGGAATTAGAATTTCCGATTCTGATAAATCTTTAGTATTTAAAACAATGACACCAATGCCATGCAACGCAGACAACATCCTTAACTCATCTTCTGTGCCATCACCCGCAATGCTTGTGCAGACAAGATAACCTTCATTCGCCCATGTTGAATTACTGACTGCTTGGAAAAAATACTCACGAACATTAGCACGCGTCAAACCACGCTTTACTTCAAATGACCAGAGACGCACACTCTGCCCATCTCCTTTTAACACACACGTACGGACTAACTGATCCCATGACTCGGCAATAGGTTGCATTGCAACAATATCAGGATGTAACCACTTATTTGCATTCACACCATAGCGATTACTGGAGCGCTTTTCATCAATACGCATACTGTATAACTTCAACTCAGTCGCTAAATAGCTCATCAGCAATGGGTATAAATCATATTCTGTCAATTGTGCTTGCTTTTCTTCCAGTTGCTTATCTGCTTCATGCTCAATATCCGCTAAATCATCAGCCACTAATGAATTAACCAGCCCCATCGTTCTTGTATCATCAAACCAATAAACACGAGGCTTAGGTTTATCTTGCCATCGAATTTTTTTATTCTTTTTTACAATCTGATCTTTTTGCGCCCCTATTTCGGCTACAATTTGCTGAATAAAATCTTGTTCACTCACAAAGCGATCATTTTGGCGTTTTTCTTGATAATCCTCTGGATAACGCTCAATAATCGCTTGTGCAATTTCTCGCGCCGTAAACTTTTGATTAGGGTTCTCCATTAACCAATTAGCAATTTTTTGCGTTTGAGAAAGCCTACTCATTATTATAAATCCTTAAAATAATTGAGTGATAAATATATCATATTCATTACGCATTCGTCAGAAACAGTTATACTATGCACCTTACAAAAAATTATTAGGTTGTTACATGTCTGCACAATTTGAACTTATCCTTACTTGCCCTAAAAGCCTTGAAGGGTTACTTAAAGATGAAGCCACCGAACTCGGTTTAATCGATGCCAAAGAACGCATAGCCAATGTTCAAGGTCTGGCAGACATGGCAACGGCATATCGTCTATGCTTATGGTCACGTTTAGCTAACCGTGTCTTGTTAGTCATCAAGCGCTTTCCCCTCAAAAATGCCCAAGAACTCTATGATGGGGTTTATGATATTGATTGGCGTGACCACTTAGAACCCACAGGTAGCTTAGCCATTGAATTTACAGGCCAAGGTAGCGGTATCGATAACACCCACTTTGGGGCACTCAAAGTCAAAGATGCGATCGTTGACCGACTACGCAATAACCGTGGCGAGCGTCCATCTATCGATAAACAATACCCTGATGTGCGTATACATGTCCGTATTGAACGTGGCGAAGCCACTGTTTCAATCGATTTATCCGGTCATAGCCTGCATCAACGTGGTTACCGCTTACAGCAAGGCGCAGCGCCTTTAAAAGAAAACCTAGCTGCGGCGATCCTCATCCGCGCGGGGTGGCCTAAAATTGCGGCTGAAGGCGGTGCATTGGTTGACCCTATGTGTGGAGTAGGCACACTGATTATTGAGGGTGCGATGATGGCTGCGGACCAAGCGCCCAATCTGTACCGTGAACACTGGGGGTTTAACAACTGGTTAGGCCATATTCCCAGTATTTGGAAACAAGTGCTTCAAGAAGCGAAAGAACGCTCAGAAGCAGGTTTTGCAAAACCTCCATTATGGATTCGTGGTTATGAGGCAGATCCACGGCTCATTAAACCTGCGCATAACAATATCGAACGCGCGTATTTAGAAGACTGGATTAAAGTTTACCAAGGCGATCTAGCCACCTTTGCCCCTCATCCTGACAAAGGCCAAAAAGGGCTAGTCATTTGTAACCCGCCCTATGGTGAACGCTTGGGTGATGAAGCGAGCTTACTTTATCTTTATCAACATTTTGGCGAGGCTTTAAGAACTCAATGTGTCGGCTGGCAAGCAGGTATCTTTACAGGCGCGCCTGATTTATGCAAACGCATGGGCATACGTAGCCACAAACAATACAGCTTCTTCAATGGCACCATTCCTTGTAAATTAGTGCTACTCAATGTAAGCCCTGAGCAATTTGTTGTACAACATGCAGAGCAAACAACAGAAACAGTATTAACAACAAAACCAGTGGCCATGTTGTCTGAAGGGGCAAAAATGTTTGCCAATCGCCTTGAAAAGAACAAAAAACAGTTGGCTAAATGGGCAAAACAACAAGATATCACCTGCTATCGCGTTTATGACGCTGACATGCCCGAGTATGCCATTGCTGTTGATCTCTACAACGATTGGATACATGTCCAAGAATACGCAGCACCTCGCTCTATCGATCCTGAAAAAGCACAAACACGTTTATTAGACGCTCTCTCTGCTATCCCCCAAGTATTTGATATCCATTCTGAAAAAATTGTTATCAAACGCCGAGAACAACAAAAAGGTAAAAATCAGTACGAACGCCAAAACTCTGAAGGCCATTTTATGGAAGTACAAGAAGGTGGCGTTAAACTATTAGTCAATCTTAAAGATTACCTTGATACAGGGCTATTTTTAGACCATCGCCCGATGCGTTTACGTATTCAAGAAGAAGCACAAGGTAAACGCTTTTTAAACCTTTATTGTTACACAGCCACAGCTACCGTACACGCAATAAAAGGTGGCGCACGAACAACCACCAGTGTTGATCTATCGAAAACCTACCTTGACTGGGGTAAACGTAACCTGTTATTAAATGGTTTTTCTGAACGCCAGAAACTTATTCAAGCTGATGTCATGGAATGGTTAGAAAACGATCGAGAAGAGTACGATTTAATCTTTATCGACCCCCCAACCTTTTCTAACTCAAAACGTTTTGAAGGGATATTTGATGTACAACGTGATCATATAAAACTGATCGAGTTAGCAATGAATCGATTAAGTAACAAAGGCGTTATTTATTTTTCTAACAACTTCCGTAAATTCGTTTTTGATGATGATTTAAAAGAAAAATATCATGTAGAAGAGATTACTGAACAAACCATTGATATGGATTTTAAACGCAATACTAAAATTCACCATGCATGGCGAATAAAAAAATAGCCCTATCCTCTATTTTACCTTGTTAGTAGTTTTATAACTCATTGCTAACAAGGTCTGTTAACATTCTCTATGACCATTTATCTATAGCTAAAATAGTTATAAAGCTTAGAATAATCACTTCAGAACTATTTTATCTTGGAGATGATAATGTCTAGATTTACTATTCCTACCGATATCCAAAGTACACCTGAAGAATCACATGCCATCCTTGAAGGAATTCATAAACAACTCGGTTCTGTACCCAATATTTATCGTCTTGTTGCTCTTAGCCCTGCTGCATTAAAAGGCTTTATAGAACAGGCCAACGCATTAGCTAAAGGTAAACTTTCTCCTCAAATAAGAGAAGGGATTTCATTAGCCATTGGAAAGTTCAATGGTTGTGATTACTGTCTATGCGCACACACTTTTATCTCTACGCAGCTATTAAAAACAGAAAAGTCTGAGGTAGAAGCAAACTGCAAAGCAGACTCTCACGACCCTAAAACAAAAGCAGCGTTAGAATTTGCCGTAAAAGTTGCAGAAAGTAAAGGACGTGTAACAGAACAAGAACTCACAAAACTACGTGATATTGGCTTTAGTGATGCAGAAATTATTGAAATCATCCAAAATGTTACCTTAAATATTTGGACTAACTATCTAAATAATGTTGCAGAAACAGCTATTGACTTTCCAACTGTGAAGTAACTTTTTCCCCTAACTCCCATTCAAATGGAGTTAGGGAATTTAAATAATAAAAATACTAATTAATTAATCCTGAAGCTTTCCCTAAATAGCCGCATCCTTGTAGCGTTTGATAATTAATCGTTAAAATTGCGCGCATTGAATACACATCACCTGTTTCTTCATCAATACAACGCTCGGGAGCAACCCACAACTGTATTTTTTGACCATTGGCCTCCGTAGCAAAATTCATTTGCCCATCAGGTAAACGTTCATCAACATAAGGTAAAACTAATGGGCTTTGATTAATGCGCTCTAACACTAATCCTTTTGGTGCAATACTAGTAACCCAAAGTGGATTTTTACCAATCGCTCTGATCACTACACGATTATAATCGTCTTCTTGGCAGCCTCTATTTATATCCGTTGTTAAACGGTTTAGCTTTTTAACACTGAAACTACCTAACTCACCAGCATTTGAGCGATTGCTTCTTACCCCCATCACATCAATAAATAACGGACCTTTTGAGGACCGATTCATCAATGTATTTGCATCCGTAGCAAAACTACTATCATCTAACAATCGCAACTGCTCATGAGTGTCATCAGTACAACTCATTGCCATCCATTGCCCATGTTCTTTCGTTAAAACAGCCCGTAATTGAGTAGTTGCTCGATCAAGCGGTGATTTTATTTCGGTACTTTGACAAGCCACCAATAACAGGCAAGAAACAAACAAGTAGCTTAAATGTTTCAACGACATACTATTTTTCCCTTTCAAAAACAGCCTACAATTGTATTTCTAGCGACTTTCTTTTTCACTAAACACGTCCCAAACAGTTGCCACGCCTAAAACGATAATTGAAGGAATAAGCCATGCTAAACTGGCATCAGCTAGCGGTAGTGTGGAAATAAAATCAGGAACACTCAGTTTAGCCTCTTTTAATCCATCAAAAATACCAAAAAAGAAGGACACTAACATCACTGGAGCAAACACATACATTGGATTACGCCAAAACGATTTAAAGAAACTCATCAATACCAACACAATACATGGTGGATAAATGGCAACGAGTATCGGACCAGAGATAGCTAACAACTGAGTTAATCCAATATTTGATACAATAAAAGAAACAGTCGCCACAATTAACACCACTAAACGATAAGGGATAGGTAATAAATTAGCAAAATATGTGCTACAAGCCGTTGTTACGCCTATCGCGGTGACTAAACACGCAATACCAATTAAAATGGCAAGAAAAATAGCACCAAACTCACCAAAAGTGTAGTTTACATAGGCTTGAAGT
Organism: uncultured Ventosimonas sp.; assembly: GCA_964395065.1. GTDB lineage: Bacteria > Pseudomonadota > Gammaproteobacteria > Pseudomonadales > Pseudomonadaceae > Entomomonas. The sequence continues at coordinate 2,166 of CAYNAM010000068.1, read as the reverse complement.
ACTTTTGCACCATTGTCTAACCCCATGGAAATAGCGGCACTATTACTACCCAACTTAAATAAACTCATGTAAACCAGCGTTAAACCAACACCCGCTATAAGCCCAGCAATAATGGCATAGCGTGCAACCAGTCTAGTTGACTCAATACCTCGTGAACGTATAGCATTTATAATCACCACACCAAAAGCTAGAGACGCCAACGTATCCATGGTTAAATAACCATTAATAAATCCTTGCGTAAAAGCACCTACTTCATACGCTTGTGTTGCAGGAACCACATCCCCTACAGGATAAAGAAAAGCGGCAACTCCCAATATCGCTAAAGCTAATATTTTTAAAGGAGCTAAAACATGCCCGACAGAGTCTAATAACTTTGCAGGATAAAATGAAACACCAATCACAAGGATAAAATAGATAAGACTATAAGCAAAGAGTGCATAACCCTCATACTGAAGGAGTCCCCCCTCCTTTAAAAAAGGGAAAATACCAATTTCAAAAGAAACCGTTGCCGTCCTAGGCCCAGCAAAGAGTGGGCCAATTGATAAATAGCAAACAACAGCAAGTACAGTGCCCGCTATTTTTCCAATAGGCTGAGTGAGCGCAGCCATCGTGCCTCCCACGCGAGCCATCGCCACAATAGTAATAACAGGGAGACTAACACCTGTAATTAGAAAACCTATTGCAGCAAACCAAACATTATGACCTGCATGTAAACCAATAAAAGGGGGTAAAATAATATTACCTGCACCTACAAATAACGCAAAGGTCATAAAGCCTAGCGCTAAAATATCCCCAAATTTTAATTCTTTCATCAAATCGCTCACAAAAACTAGGTAACATGGGTATAAAGCATGTTTACCCACTATTTATATTAAAAAAGACACTGGAAAAGTCACACAATATACCAGATAACCCTTACTCCTGTGAACGTAAAAAGCCAACTTAATCGCACCTTTTAGCTTTGAATAAAAATATAATAATTGGTTTATGGAGTAGTATTTTACAAACAGGCTAGGTTAAACTGTCTATCCAACCGCGTACAAGGATCACTCTCTTGAAAACTATTTTTATAACAGGTTGCTCTAGTGGCATGGGGCTAAGCGCCGCACACTATCTAAAAGAGCTAGGCTTTCGTATCATAACCTCTTGTCGTAAAGAAACTGACTTACAGAAACTTAAAGAACAAGGGTTTGAGGCTGTGTTATTAGATCTTGATAACAGCGATAGTATTACAAATGCGAGCCAAGAGATAAAAATGCTAACTCAGGGAAAACTGTACGGTCTATTTAATAACGCAGGTTTTGGTGTTTATGGCCCGTTGCAAGAAATATCGCGCAAACAACTTGAACAACAATTTTCTACCAATGTATTCGGTCTGCACGAATTAACTAACTGCTTATTACCTCTTATGCTCGCTCATGGAGAAGGACGTATTGTACAAACCAGCTCTGTCATGGGTTTTATTGCTACGCCTGGTCGTGGCGCTTATGCAGCTAGTAAATACGCGGTTGAAGCATTAAGTGATGCATTACGCCTCGAGCTGCACAACACAGGAATAAAAATAAGCTTAATTGAACCTGGCCCTATTACGACGTCGTTCTCTCAAAATGTTAACCAAGTTAATGAGAACAACCATGTCAAAAACCCTAGCATTGCGGCTAAATTTTCATTAACACCTGATGATGTAATGCCCTATCTCAAACACGCATTTACTCATAAAAAACCTAAAATTCGCTACCGAATTACAATGGTAAGCAAAAGTATGTGGTATGCAAAACGTTTACTACCCAGCCTATGGTTAGATAAAATTTTACTGATCAAGTAATAGATAAAAAACACCCGCAAAAAATGACTGATGTTTTTATTACGTTATAAAATGACAGGCTCTGGCTCTAGGAGTACACCAAACTTTTCGTTAACCATGGCTTGTATTTTTTGTGCAAACTGTAAAACATCTTTCCCTGTTGCGTGTCCATAATTAACTAGAACCAATGCTTGCAGAGGATATGTCCCCACATCACCTTCACGAAAACCTTTTAAACCAGCCTTATCAATTAACCAACCAGCAGCTAATTTAACTTGTCCCAAACTATAAGGGTATGTCACAAGATCCGTATACTGCTGCTTGAGTTGCTCCGCCTTTTCTATGCTCACAATCGGATTTTT
>CAYNAM010000067.1:0-13593 GCA_964395065.1 uncultured Ventosimonas sp. | reverse complement strand
GTTTAGAGAAAATAAATTGTGTTGTTGCATACTCAATGTATTTTCCAATATCAATAATTTTAGCATTATCAGGTAGGTCTTTTAATGTTGGGATTACATCAGTTTTAACACCCCATTGCTTTAACATTTCTTTTGTTAATACAGGTTCTAATTGTTGATTGGCATCATTAAAGACAAAATCAATATTTTTAACGCCTACCGTTTTGTCATTTACCACAACGCTAACGCGATAATTTCCAGGTAGCTGTGAACCAGCATTTGAGAATTGCTCTAGATTATTTAAGTCAGCAAGGTGACTATCATCAACATTACTCAATGCATTGGGGTTAAAATAGTCCTTCCCATTTGCATGACCTAAATTAATGCCAATTAATATAAATAGGGTCAATAATGGACTATAAGAACGTAATTTATTCAGGCGATATAGATACGGCAATACAGTCATCTCGCTATGATAAAACGAATTGATAAAACTAAACCTGCTGATAGGTTAATGAATGTAAATTAGTGAATGTTAGTATTACTAGACGCTATCAAGCATCAATTAGTAATTTGGGATTCTGTCGCTGTAATGCCACCAAAATCATTAATAGCATCCCACCTAATGGTGTTATGAGATTCTAAACGGATTATGTTCCATTTTGTGTCGCTAAATGGCGCTACAATACCAGGGCTTTCAATTTTATTATTGTTGTAGATTACATTAGCTAAATTAACATAATAAGGCGTAGGATTTGATGCAACCAATTGTTTAGTTTTGGTATCTACTTTAAATATTAATTTTTGATAGGCATTATTAGCCTCTTTATTGACTAAGCTAGCAGGACGATAGATTAGTTTGATCTTCGTGTTGATAGCTATTAGTAAAGCATCTTTAGCATTGGGGTCAGATGGTGGTATGGCTTTTACATTTAACCAAAATAATGACTCTTTATCCTGCGGTAAATTATTTTTTGTTAACACAATTCTCAACACGTTGGACATGTTTCCATCAATACGAAACAAGGGGGGCGTAACAATAAATTCAGATACTTTCTTATCGTCTAAGCTTACCCATGATTGTATTAGATACGATTTTTTATCTGGGTTTGTAATGGTGATGGTTGCCTCGTTTTGATTACCATTAAAAATAAGGCGCGTGCCATTAAGTATTATTCCAGAGTAAGCGTTCAAGGAGCATACTGAAAAAAATAACATCAAAAAATAAGCAACTACTTTAAGATTACGCATATTTTATACTTTTATATTTGACAGTTTAAGTTATAAGAGCTAACAATATTTATGTTAGCTCATGATACAGACCGTTAACTAAAGTAAACCATTAGCTATAAGTATGTAATATCCATTGTGGCTACAGCATTAGCCTCACCATCAATCAACGGGGTTGATCCAATTTTTACATAACGTGCATAAAAATTCGCAGTACCACTACCTGACGTAATAGTGACCGGCGTTTTATCACCAATTGCTAAATAATTACCTGCTGTTGAGGACGTGTTAATACCAACCCCAACATTATTTTGGTTTACTCCTTGCACATCAAATAATTGTGATGAACTCTGAGTACCATTAAAAATAATGTTAGCGATATGGATAGAACCACAATCAGAAAAGCTCACAGTAAATGGAGTAGCAGGTGTTGCATCTGCGTTGGCAGTAATGTCAGATGTCTTATAAGCCCCTAAATATAGATCAACACTTCCGTTACTACTGACATCAGAGTTGTTAAGGTTAACATTACAAGTAGTATCCTGAAATACGCCAGTAAAATTTATAGTTGCTGAGTCAGATAATGCTTCAGCACTTGAATAGCTAGATATCATTACTCCAGCAAAAAAAACAGCTAATGATATTTTTTTACATCTCATAAGTTTAAATCTCATATTACTAAATTACTTAAAGTTATTTTACGTACCTAATAATAGGTAACTAAAAATAGTATATTGAAAATGATTATTCTCTAAAACAGCACTTATGTATTATGAAATGCGATAAAGATCATATTTTTAAATTAAGGCATTTTATATTTATCGTCTCTTATTTATATAAGAAAAATCTAGCTTGGAACCAGTATTTTTATTACTGATATTATCTATGTCAATGCTCGTAGGCATATTGGGTTTGGAAAAAGACAAGTGACCTACAAGAAAATTAATTAGCAAAAAAAGACAACAATATTGGAGCAATATAAGCAAGGACAAAGAATGGTAAAGATAATACTAAAGCGAGAAGAGTCAAAAGATTTTGGTACATTCGGCACAATAACGCTACCCAATGGGAAACAGTTTGATACATTAGAACTACCCGATAAGGAAAATAAACGACAAGTCTCATGTATTCCCAAGGGCATATACCCATGTAATATAATTAACTCTCCAAAATTTGGGCAAGTTTATGGGGTCTTAAATGTACCTAATCGAACCAATATTTTAATCCATGCAGGTAACTATGGTGGGGATGTAGAAAAGGGGTATAGATCAGATATTTTAGGCTGTATCTTACTAGGTAAAGGGCGTGGAAAGTTGAATAATCAGCCTGTTGTTATGAGTAGTCGAATTGCTTTAAAAGAGTTTATGGCTGCACTAAACAATAAGCCTTTTGAGTTAGAAGTTAAGTAATTAAATAAAGTTTTCAAATATAATGAGATATAGTTTTGCTTAGTAGTTAGCTTGCCAAACAAAAGTATCTCGCTCATTAGTGAGATTTTCTAGTAGGTCATACTAGTATTATTAATAATGTATAAACTATAACTTACCGCTTTGTATTAGTTTTTGTAAGTTGTCAAAGCTTTCCTGAAGCTCTTCTGTTTCTTTAGTTATTATATTTTTTTGTATTAGATTTCTAATTACCAAATTAGTTGATTTTTTTAATATATTTAAAAATTCTTTTTTACTTATATTGATAGAGCATATAACTTTATCATTATCGAAAAAAACGATGTGAAATGTTTCACCGTTAGATTCAATTGAAAACTTATAAGGGCCATCTATAAAATAACAAACCGAACTACCACTGTAAAAGCAAGAGATTGTATTTCTAATCCAGCAAGTTAAAATAATAACTGTAAAATCATCCCAAGATTTCATTGGGAAAAAAACATTTGTATTAAATTGAAAGTATATTTCAGAAAATACTTGAATGGCCTTTGAACCTTCAGATTTTCTAATCGTTTCTGGAGATATTAATAAATCTATCATATTTTTAGCCCTTAGGGTAAGCTGTTTCAATTACTTTAGTTACTTTATTAAGCCACATTTCAATTTTCATCTTTCCAGACATACCTTGTAAAAGTATACGATCACCTTGAGTGGCTATTTTTGAAGCATTTCTATAAGCATCTTTTATTGCTCTCTCTATCTGTTTCGCATTCATGCTATCAGGAAATAAACTTGTCATATTTCTTTGTATAGCGGTTGCCCCTGCGCTAGTGTGCCTATCCAAAACATGAGCCATGTCTACAGTTACTTTTTTATGGCTTGGTAAATTAACAGATTTTGTTGTATTGCCACACCATCCCCATGGGGCAATCCACATAATAGTGTTGACTGCATAGATATAGAGATTATCGCCACCCAATAACCCAATCGGGTCTTGAGTCGTAAACCGTCCTACCTGCGGATCATAATACCTGAAGGTATTGTAGTGTAATTCGGTCTCTTCATCAAAGTATTGACCTTGATAGCGCAGATTTTGTCTATTTCGTTAATAGTAAAGCTATCTACCTCACCCCATGCTTTGTAGTTGGCTTGCCAAACAATAGCACCTTATCCATTGGTAAGAGTTAATTTGGTCTGTGTGATAGTAATAAAACTGACACACTCTGCATTTGGTATTAATACGTACTAGGAAGCTATAGTTTCCGTAGCTTTTAAACTTAATAAAGATAGGAATATATAGTAAATTATAAAAATGTAAAACTTAAAGAAACTTTAAAAGTGCAGGATCTACAGAGTAATATTTATAAGTATTATCAATTTTTTTAAAATCGATCCCTTTCAATCCACTTTCTATAAACTTATTTTTAAACGTCTTAGAACATACTAATTTATTTATATCTGAGCAGTAAAATAAATGATATCCATCTACTTTTTCTTTATTTACGAGAAATTTAGTAATTTCATCGTATTGTTTGAATCCATTTTCTATAATTATTTCTCCTGAGTACTTATCCTGCATTAATTTAAAAGTTGATAGATCTTCATTTAAAATAGAAACAATATCAGCGATATAGATTAAAAAATACTTTTTCTCAGGTATTTTATTACGATTTAAAGTTATATTTAAGGGAATTGATCTGTATTTAATATCAAGCTCATTCAATAGCTGGATAAAATTTTCTGATCCTAAGTTTGATAGTAGATAATAATCTGCATTTAAATCATGCCTTTTAATCTTAACATTATATAATTCATCGAACTTATATGATAATGGATCATATTCTAATGGTGAAGTATAGTAGTAAGGATTTATTTTAAAGTTTTCAAAGTCAAATGGTATCAAGTAATAGGAGTTTCCATTATTATCTAATCCTTCTATAACTTCAAAATACTCTTCAGTAGTCATTAAATTAATCTCCCCAACTCATTAACCTTAAATAATCCCTGTTCCAGTCCCTCTCTTACCCAATCTTGAACAGCTTTTATACCTAATATCCTGTCCATATCATTTTTTGCTGTATTCATTACACCATTCAACATTTTTCCAATTGCGCATGATTAGACCTGTGGCCGGGAGCTCCTAAAATATCTACCATTTTTTGCCCTCCAAGAAGAAATGTATTATTGAAGCAGCATCCATGTTTTATTCTAAGTTTTATGTTGGCTTGCTAGTTTTTATATTAGTAAAAATTAGCTATAAAATATCAATGCCTTCACTCATATACTTTAGCAGCCAGCATCATATCTGCAAAGTTAGACCAACTAATATTAGTGGGTAGAGGTAAATTTTGATTTAAATAAAATCCATCCATATCTTCGATCCATGAGGCCATTGACTCTAAAAAGCTGGAAATATCTCTATTCTCCCAACTACTTGTATTTTCTTTAAAGTCAGCAGATAACAATAATAGTAACTTAATAAAATCTTCTCTAGTTACAACAGTAGGTTTCACATTATTTCTCCTATATAATTTGTTTTAAACCATCGCCTAGCTTAAGAATAATAGTTTTACCCTCTGTCCTAGTAGTTATTTTTCACTAAAATATAGGCAAATTACTATAATGTAAAAGAGAGGATACTAAATACTTATTTTGTAAAACCAAAGTCAACATACCCCTCCGAACTAATCATAAGGCACCAGTTTATATTAAAATCAAAAAAATAATGATGTTGGGGGATATTCTCTAATATAAAAGATAAAAAACTATTAAAATCTTCCCCGAAAAATGAAATTGCAAAATCTAAAGACGAGTCATTTATATAATATATCTCTTCAGCACTTTGGATAACATTATTAACTATATTGTTAGAAATAAAGTTTTTTATTTTTAATATCCAGTCGGGATAGCTACCCTCCAAAGATTCTGTTCGATGATTAATGGTCTTAGACCAATCAATCTTGGATCCAATCCAATCAAACCTACTGGATAGTTTATTTGCTAAGTGTTGCCAATCATCAATAATTTTGGTCGGAAAATTTAACGATAATAACTTATCTTTAATTTCATCATCTAATGTCATAATCCTCTCCATGGTTTCGAGGGCAAATTAAATAAATTTTGTAGTTTGGTCACTACTTCTTCAGTTGCATCAAATAAGAAGTGAGCTCCTTTTTCTTTACCACTAAATACATTTATATGCGCTCCACTACGAGCATCATATTCAATTCTAAATCCTGTTTTTCCATCTAGCGTAGTCATTCCTACTGGCTTTCCTTGCGTCGTTCCAAATTTACCAGTATTAACTCTTTCTGCTTTAAAGCCTCTTTCCTCAAGCCAACTAAGCGCTTTATTTCGAGCTTGTTCATATGAATCTTTTCCACTATTACTAGCACTACTATTTCCACACAATCCAAGGGGATCGATCCAATTGACTGGATTAGGTACATAGGTATAAAGATTATCACCCCCTAATAATCCAATCGGGTCTTGGGTAGTAAACCGTCCTACCTGCGGGTCGTAATACCTAAAGATATTATAGTGTAATTGACTTTCTTCATCAAAGTATTGACCTTGATAGCGCAGATTTTGTTCAATTTCATTAATAGTAAAACTATCTATCTCACCCCATGCTTTGTAGTTAGCTTGCCATACGATAGTGCCTTGTTCATTGGTAAGCTCTAGTGGTGTGCCGATTTGGTCGGTGTGGTAGTAGTAGAGTTGATCGACTTCATATTCGGTATCAATTCGTGCTAAAGGGGCATAACTAGCAGTTTCGTAGATGTAGGTTTGTTGCCTTTGTCCACTTTGTTCTTGGAGCAGTCTTAGCCCTTGCCATAGGAAGTTCGTTTGTTTGGTTTGTCTGGCTTGAATATGGGTGCTTTCTTTTTTAATTCGACGACCTAAACTGTCATAGGTGTATTTACCTTCTAAGGTTAATACATCATTTACGTAGGTCTGGGCTTTGATTAGTCTATTTTCACAATCATAGCTAAAACGTTGGTATTTATTTAAGCCGATGGCTTTTTCGTTAACGTTACCCCATTCATCGTAGCTTAAGTGGATATCGCCGTAATCGGTGATACGGTTATGTAGGGCAAAGTGTTTGTTGGGCAATACTTGGCTTGGTAAGAAGTTACCCGCGGCGTCGCTACTAAAGTGTTCTTGGTTGGTTGCTTGTGTAATGCCTTGTAACTGGCCTGTTTCGGTGTATTGATACTCAGTTTTGCCACGTGCTTTATCAAGCATGGCACTAAGCTCACCTGCAGGATCGTATTGGTATTGTCTAAATAGAGCGTTATCACGACTTTTGAGTTGTCGATCAATGGGTAGTTGTTGTTTATTAAGGGTGGTGACTTCACTCAGCGGTTTATGAGTAGCATATTGCCAGTGTTTACGCCCTTGTGCATCGTAACCAAAACGACTGGTGAGTTGGCCTTGGGTTCTTAAGATTTCGCGGTGTAGGTTATCACGCTCAAAATCACTAATGATCATTTGGTCAAGACTAATTTGGTGTAGATGCCCACTGCCATAGTATTGGTAATGGAGTTGCCGTTGATTTGGTAAGGTTAGGGTAGTTAGGTTACCCAGCTCATCATAAGCGTAGTTAAGTTCGCTGGTTGGCGTGGTTTCTTGAATTAACTGACCATTAGCATCGTAAGCAAAAGTAAGGCTTTCTTCACTAATGCCCAACTCTTTACCTTTAGGCGTAGGTGTACGGTCAATTTGTAAGAGACGATCCATGAGGTCGTATTGATACTGATAGTGTGCATCTTCGGTTTGCTTTTCGACCAGTCTTCCTAACTTGTCTCGTTTGAATATTGTTGCTCGCTCAGATTCTTTAAGGTCTTTGCTTACAGTGTGTTCTGTTAGTCCTGCTAGATAACCTTCAGCACTATATACATAATGCCGTTGCAGTTGGTCTATGCGTGTTTCTTGAATCAAGCGGTCATGTTCATCGTAACTAAAACGATATGCTTCATTATTTTCGTTAAGTAGTGCGGTTAGACGCTGAGCCACATCATACTGGTAACTAATGGTTTGGTCTTTGGGGTCAAACCGTTTGATCAATAATCCGCGAGGATTTCTGGAAAGGTAGCGGGTTTGGCCTTTACCATCAGCATGGCTCAATAATTGCCCCATTGCATTATAGGTAAAGGTTTCTTTTATACCATCGGGGTGAATGAGGGTGGTAATTTCACCTTGGGGCTTTCGTTCTAAGGTTGTAGTTTGACCGAGGGCATTGGTTAAACCACTGAGTTGTAGATAATCATTGTAATGGTAACAGGTGGTTTTAGCTGAGCAGTCGGTAAACTCAGTAACTTGACCAAAGTCATTCCATTTGATAGTTCTACGCTTTTGTAAAGGATCAACAATCGCATAGGGTACACCATTTTCCGTTTGGTAGTAATAACTGGTATTGCCCAAGGGGTCAGTTTCGCTGACCAAGGTGTCTTTATCGTCATATTCAGAAGAGTAAGTGGCTCCATCGGGCAGGGTGACTTGGGTCTGTAGCGATGTGAGTTGATGGTATTGGTAGCTGACTTGACGATCCAGTGGGTCTGTTTCTTCAATAAGACGTGAATACTCGTCGTATTTAAGGGTAATACGGTTATCATTAGGCAGGGCTAATTCGGTTAAATTACCATTTTCATCGTAGGTTAATCGATATTGATCGCCACCAAAATCTTGTAGTGAGGTGAGCTGATGGTGTTCATCATAACCATAATAGGCTTGCCGTTTTAACGCATCGGTGACGGTGGTCAATCTGTTAGTAAAATCATAACTAAAATGATAATGCTCACCGTCGTTTGTCCAGTGTTCTACAACTCGAGGTTGATTATCAATGATTTGCCATTGGTATTCGCTAATAAACCCTAACCCATTTTGATGACGTACCATTAAGCCGTTTTGATAGTCAAATAGACGAGTCGTATCACCGTTACGGTTAATAACGGCAATAAGTTGACCATCATTATTGTAACGGTATTGCACCATGCTTTCAAAAGGGTGGTTATCAATGACTCGAACTACTTCGGTGAGCTTGCCCTTGGGGTGACGGTAATGAAGGTGTAGTCGATGTCCACCCGTGGCGGTAATATCTGTTAGTTGATTGCAGGTATAGGTAAAGTGAATATAGTGACCTAGTTTGTTTTCAATACGTTGTAAGTAAGCTTTTTCGCCTTCTTCTTTGAGACCACCAAAATAGTAAAACTGTCCATCAAGGGTTTGGATAGCGTAATGTTCACCGGGGGTGCAGATTAAAAAGAATTGCTCACTGCAAATATAGATTTTTTCGCCTTCTTTTAGTAACTCCAGTTCGATGTCTCTACCTTGGTTATCAAAATAGTAAAGCGTACCATTTTTTTTATAGAGGTGTTGTTCCCAAGGCAATAACCAACCTTTACCTAAGATACTTTCATAATCAAGGTTACTGGCATAAAAACGTGACCATACAAGGGGTAAATAACCTACTAAATCAAAATCAATTTCATCTTCAGGTTTGAGTACCTTACGGCCTGTGGTGGTATCAACAGGACTACCTACTAACGCTGAAACTATTTTACTGCCGCCCCATTCAAGAGCCTTTCCAACCCCATAACTAATAGCCATGCTGGCGGCTAACTTACCTAAACAAGGTAGGACATTTTTTAAACCAGATCTTAATGCGCCAACGATTCCAGAAGCAAATCCTGCCACAAACATGGCGACCTCAACAAACTTACGTAGCCACGCCGGTACTTCGTCTTGTACGGGAAGATATTCATATTTTTCTTGCCCCATATGAACATTATCAGATCCTTCACTAATAGTAGCGCCACATTCGGTTCGATCATCTTTTCTTGCAGCTGGGCGGCTATCAATAAAAACGAGTGTAGATCCTTCTGCTACTTGGGGGGGAGGGCTTTTTGGATGTTTTGAACACTCGACTTCACTGCCTTTAGCTGTTTTCATTCCCTCAGGGTTGCCCTCGACCGTTCCCGTATAAGCTGCAGGGCGATTATTGGTATGTACGCGTACAGACCCCGTGATAATTTCCCCTGTGACGCTGGTGAACATTTTCCCTATTTTTTCACCTAATGATGGTAAGAGTGAACCGCCAACACTTAGGAGTGTACCAATGTTAAAAGCCCCTGTTCCACCAGAGCAAATAACAAATGAAGCAGCAGCAACGACGGCAATGCCTATGACAGCTCCTGCAATAAAGCCTGCCAAAGCACTGGTGTGTTCAATACTATCCCCGACGCGTGCTGCTTCAAACATGGTTAAACTCCTTTTTATCGCCTTGTAATCGTTATACGTCTATTGTCCTTTTAACTGAAAGCTTTCTAGTAGGTCTTGCCATAATTTATTTTGTGCCTCTGTAAACTGTTCTTGACTTGTGCAAGAGAAGACAATGATTTTTTTAGGCGCAATTTCAAAGGCGGCTTGTTTTTGGTAATAGTAACGTCCTTCTGTTTTATAATAAGCTTCTATTTGCGCTCCTTCAATCTCTTGATTACTAGGTAACGATAGCGCTTTTTGATCAATTAGTTTATAGCCTTTAATGTGAGACTGAAGTAGTTTTATTTGCCTTTTAAGGTAGGTCGGCATATCTTCATCAGGCAACATTTTATCTCTTGCTACTGTCACGCTCAAAGGGGCAGGAATGGTGCTGCCTAGAGCAAAGGTGTTAACCGTGCGATCGACAAAGTCTTCAGGTAGATTTATTGTACCTTCTTGTAATAAGTATTCCATGTGTCCTCCTTGTATTTCTTATTTTCCACCACTACGAGCTTTATCGCTAAAGTCAACCACAGGGGCAGGGCTTGCAGCACCACAATTCAAAGTTATATCCGTAGGTGCATCTAGATTAATGGTATTAGCTGCGATTTGGTGGATCTCAGTGACAGCATCAATATAAATTTTTTCAGCTGTAATCACAATTTTACTGGCACCTACTTGTAGAACAATGTTTTCACCATCCATTGCAATAGATGAGCCGCTACCTTGACCTACTACAATGGTTTTTTGATTGGTTACTGTAGTTGCCATATCATGCTGAATGGTTTCGGTTAGGTCATTTTTAACCACGGCATCCATATTTTTTTGAGCATGTAAAAATATTTGCTCTTGGCCTGCTTTATCCTCAAGGGTAAACTCGTTAAAACCACCACCACCAGGTGAACTATTAGTCTTGAAGCCTGTTTTGGTTTTATTGTCTGGCATAGACTGTGCCTGAGCATTAACGCCATTATTGACACACCCTGTGATAATTGGTTGATCTGGATCACCTTCTAGGAAGCTGATAACTGCCTCCATGCCTATGCGAGGAATAGTGAATGTGCCATAGCCTTTATGCGCCCATGAGCTACCTACACGCACCCAACAACTTGAGTTTTCATCAAACTGTCCTTCACGATCCCATGGAAACTGAACTTTTACACTACCATATTCATTACAAAAAATTTCCTGATCTGCTGGGCCAACAACTTTTGCTGTTTGACTGCCATAGATTCGTGTTTTAGGATAATCTAGGGGAGGGCGCCAAGGGACATCTTTAGGTGTGGCTGAAAAGGTATTGCGATACCCCTGATGAAAATCACCTTCAGGAAATACAGCGCGGGTATCTGATGAGAAGGTTTTAGCTAGGTGTGCATTATGTTCCCCACCTAATGCTTCTGTAACTTGAGGCTGTTTGCCTTGATGAATGATGGTGTTGAGTAACCAAGGATCTTTTGCATCTAAACTAGGGTGATCTTCAAGGGTAAAATAGTGCCCAACGTGTACTATAGGAACATCACTGTAACCTTGCGCTAATACTTGCTCTGTTCTTAAACGCTCTATTTCTATCTGTGCTAGTTGTTTTCCTCTAGCATTATCCATAAAGCGGCCAGGGTAATCGTAAAATTCAATATCTGGTTCGATTGCACCATTGGCTTTAGCGCTTTGAGTTCCTTCCGCCTGCCCCTCAGGTATTTTAGTGTTGGTGTAGTTGTAATCACGCCAAGTGGCTCTTTTCGTTTTGCTAGTAAGGTTAACATTGAAGGCTTTAATGACGGTGGTGTCTGCTACAAATCCAGTATCAGATGCATAGCGTATAGTCTCTGGGAGTGTTGTAAAAACTGGATTACTATCACCAAAAATCATTAAGTGATTATTAGGTTGATGTTTAAAGTAATAAAAAATACCCTCTTCTTGACACAAGCGCTGGATAAAGTAGGCATCTGTTTCGTCATATTGGACACAATAATTTCTTTCAGGGTATTCTTCTTTTAGCCGGAACTCATGTTGATTACCTTCAGTAATTCCATACTCATTAAGAATTTGACTAATAATTTGAGGTACTGTTTTATGTTGAAAAATCCGCTGATTAGTTCGCTTTTCAAGATGAGAAAAGTTTGGGGAAATAATAATTTTGTATTCAGCATAGTCATTACCAATAGCTCCGCGTTGTACAGACAGAATGGAACCATGAATGCCATTTTTTTGGTCTGGGGTAAATGCTAAATAAGCAGGTCTTGATAGGAGTTTGGTAATATCAAAACGAATGTTTTTATTAACTAATGTGACTTCAAATTGATAGGGCTTACTGATGGTTTCTTTACCTTCAAAGGCTAATACTTGTAGCCCTGTATTTTCTAATCCATCTACAGTGAGGGTAAAATGCGACTCATTTGCTAAATTAAACATAGTATCAGCCTTTTGATAAAATCCATTTGTCATTTTTGTGATTGTCAATATTTTTTAGATAAAAGTCTATTAGACTAAAAGACTTTAATTTTTAGGTAAAATGTTGACGAATATCAGTGTAAATTTATTAAAAAATTTAATGCGTTTGGAATGGTTGTCCGCATTTTATCGGGGTGGTATTAAATAATTTAGCAAAATTGATAGTTTCTAAAATGAGGGTCGCATTTAGAGTCATGTGAGATTTTTTCTTTAGTTTTTACTGTCTCTACTAATTCGGGATGGTTCACTCTAAACAACCTTTTTTGCATGAACCACCTGTTTATTTAAAATAAGAATGGTGGTTCGCGCTCTTTACTTGACGTAATTATTTTGTTTTTAGATGTAATTGCATCAGTCGCCAGCTAAGAATTATTTCTTTAGGATCGGCAGCCACTTTTTGCAAGTTAGTCACTATTTCTGTTATTTCTTGATCGGAGGACAAGCCAGTCATTATTAATGGCTGTCTTATTTGCTCAAAGCAGCGCCATGGAAAGCTTTTTTCTCTTTCTGTTGTTAGCACGGGTAGATTAAATTGAACACTTTCTACTTTAACATTCAAATGTCTAATGTATTTCCATAGAAGAGGAAAACAGTCATACTTTAACTCTGTTCTATTGGCTAGCTGATTAACTAGATAGTTTGCTCTTTTAAATAGCTCATTTTCTTCTGGTAAACAGACAAATGGAAAGCCTGACTCTTCAATAAGAATAGATGCCCCTTTTTTACAAGAATTTAAAATGTTTTCAAAACAAGCATCCCAGTCTTTAATATGCATTAATAAGAAGCGTATATGTACCGCGTCAAGTTTCTGGTCCAATTTTTTATTAACAATGTCATGAACCATAAATTTTGTATTAGAGATGTTGTGTTGACTTTTATATTGTTTGCAAATAGTTACTTGTTCTTCTGATGAGTCAATTCCGATAATGTTACATGTTGGAAAATTTTTAGCTAACCAAAAAGCAATATGACCATGGCCACATCCAACCTCTAAAAGGTTTGAGGTTTCTTTAGGTAGTTGATTGAGAAGAAAGTCTTGACTACCTTTGTCATAAATTTCAGCTAATACATCTAGCCGTTCTTGATCAGAGTTTCCTGTATGTAGTAGATATTCTTTAGACATGGGCTAAATATTCCTTTAAGTTAACGATGTGTCATTTAAGGTAGGTTGTAATAAAAAAATGGATAGTAAAAAACTCCCTATTGCTAGGCACAAAGGGATATATAAGATAGTACCGAAGAAAGCAACATCTCTTTTTTTTACTTTTTTAAAAATACCTACATA
>CAYNAM010000066.1:0-13613 GCA_964395065.1 uncultured Ventosimonas sp. | reverse complement strand
ATTCGCCTCATGCATCAGTTTATTATTTAAGAGGTGAGCGTCGCTAATATTTTTATGTTAAGGGTAATCAAACGTTATGTCTAACTTACAGACGGCCGTTGTGCGGAGTTTTCGAATAGAAGCAATCAATATTGTCAGTATTGAGTTGGAACCTCTAGAGGGAGAACATTTTGAGGCATTCACCGCAGGTTCTCATATTGATTTACACTTGCCGAATGGATTGGTACGCAGTTATTCATTAATGAACTCCCCCGAGCAAAAAGATGTTTATAAATTAGGTGTTTTACTTGACCCTAATAGTCAGGGTGGTTCTGCTTATATTCATCGTGAACTAAGAGTAGGCCAAACACTTACTATTTCAAAACCACGCAATAACTTCCCACTTGACGAGGGAAAACACCACAGTGTTTTAGTGGCTGGCGGTATCGGTATTACGCCTATTTATTGTATGCTGATACGCCTATTGGCTTTAGGGCATTCTGTTGAGTTAATTTATTGTGCTCGTAGCCGTATAGAGGCGGCTTATATTCCTGAATTGGAAGCATTAAATGTAAAAATTACATGGCATTTTGATGAAGAAAACAATGGTATGCCTGATTTAGAGTCTTACCTTGCTGGGTTAGATAAAGCTGCTCATTTCTACTGTTGTGGTCCTTCTAGTATGTTAGAGAGTTTTGAGGCAACTTGTCAAAAACTAGGTTATATTAATCACCATGTAGAGTATTTTCAGGCTAAACAGTCTATTACACCAACGGTACAACATGAATATGTAGTGGAGCTTGCAAAGTCAGGACTTACTTTAGATGTTCCTGCTGATACCTCGTTGCTTGCTGTGATTGAGAATGCCGGTGTGTTAGTGAACACGGCTTGTCGTGAAGGCATTTGTGGTGCTTGCACCACGAAAGTGTTAGAAGGAATTCCAGACCACCAAGATTCGGTATTAAGCCCAAGGCAACAAGCTAAGAATGATGTGATGATGGTGTGTGTGTCGGGGTGTAAAAGTAAAAAACTAGTGCTGGACTTATAATATTCAATCAATAAAAAAGCGACCGTATTGGTCGCTTTTTTATTGGAAGTAATAATTTAGTGATTGGTTTCTTCTTCACTACTTGCCGGTGTCTCTTGTATATTGGTTAAATTGCTGGCATCAATCACAACATTATTCGGGTCGATATTATCACCGTAGAACGGTTTTACTGTTTTATCATAAGCCTTATGGAAGAACTCTTCTTTCTGTAGCTTGGTGATTTCAGTGTCTATCCAATCGGCTAATTCTCGATTATCTCGCTTAACAGCGGGGGCGATAACATCAGCCTCTCCAACCTGATGCAGTGCAACATCAAATTCAGGGTTGTTTTTAGTCCATGCATACAGCAGTGTATTATCATGAGCTAGACCAACACCACGACCATCTTTTAATGCCGCAAAGGCTTCTGAGTTATGATCGTATTTTTGTAGGGTGACAGTAGGGTAGTTTTTAGCAAAATAGGTTTCAGCTGTTGTTCCCTTATTAACAATCAGTACTTTACCCTCTAATTGGGATACATCCGTAATTGGTGTGCCTTTAGGTGAAACAACACCGATGGCTGTTTTCATGTAAGGTTTTGCAAAAATAACTTGGCTAGCCCGTTCAGGTGTTACAGTAAAATTAGCCAATGTAATATCGACTTTATTAGCATTTAATACGTTTATACGATTTTGAGCTTCAGTTAGTACAAATTTAGCACGATTTTCGTCACCTAATAAATCTTTTGCTAAGCGCTTGGCCAACTCAATGTCATAGCCTTGGCTTTTGCCACTTTTATCGACGTAACCAAACGGCGGTTTATCACTAAAAACAGCTACTCTCAATTCACCACGGTCTTTAATAGCCTGTAGACTCGATGCAGAGGGCTTTTGTTTGTCCTCCACAACAGGTTTATCATTGTTACCACAGCCTGATAAAGCAAAATAAAGAATGCCTGTAATGAGTAATCCTGTTTTTTTATTAAATAGCTTCATTATAGTGGTCCTTTAAAAATCAAATACAGTTAAAAATTGTTTGGCGCGTTCTGTTTTTGGTGCATTAAAAAACTGTTCTGGTTCAGCAGTTTCGATAATGTTACCTTGGTCCATAAAAACGATCTGGTCAGCGACACGGCGTGCAAAGTTAAGCTCGTGAGTAACCAGAATCATTGTCATCCCTTGTTTGGCTAAATCTTGTATTACTTCTAAAACCTCTCTTACCATCTCAGGGTCGAGGGACGCTGTTACTTCATCAAATAGCATGATATCAGGATTCATACATAATGCACGTACAATAGCAATACGTTGTTTTTGTCCACCGGATAATTGTCTTGGAAAGGACTGCTTACGATCTAATAAACCGACGCGGTTTAAGAGTTCATCTGCTTCTTTCATCACTTCGTCTTTATTGCGTTTTTGTACTTTTAGTGGGCCTAATAAAATATTATCAATCACATTCATATTAGGGAATAAATCATAGCTTTGAAAGACCATGCCAATTTTTTGGCGAATACAAATCCACGAAGTTGAAGGGTTATTTAATTCGAATCCCTCAAAAAGAATAGAACCTTGTTGAATAGGCTCAAGGCCATTCAAACAGCGTAAAAAAGTTGATTTTCCACAGCCTGAAGGACCTAAAATAGCAATGACTTCACCTTTGTGAACTGACAAATCAATGCCTTTTAAAATTTCCCGATCACCAAAGCGCTTGTGAAGATCAGTTACTTGTAATAATACTTCTGAATTCTCAATCATATAAAACCTAACATTACTCCTTAGACTTTGCGAGGCGCTGCGATAGTTTGGAGAGGGGATAGCAAATAACAAAGAAGAGCAATAAAATTAAACCATAAATCCAAAACGGTGCCATATCGTTCCCCATCATTGTGGCATACTCAATAATCTCTTTGCCAACTTTAATTAAATCTTGTACACCAATTAAGACTAATAATGAGGTGGTCATAATAATCCGTGCTGCTAAATTAATAGCAGGGGCAAGTGCCAGTTTCAATGCTTGGGGCAGCAATACATAGCGATACATTTGTACTTTATTAAGACCAATCGCTAATGCTGATTCTTTTTGGTGTTTGGGGAGCGATATAATTGCACTACGAATAATGTCGCTCATTTCTGCTGATCCCCAAAAGCTAAAGGCTAAAATACCCACAAGGCGGCCATCGAGATTGAGGTTTAAAGTGTTAGGTAAAATGTAATATAAAATATACAGTAAAACTAACGTAGGTAATACACGAACGACTTCTAGATAGGTGCGAAAAATAAAACGAATAGCTTTATTGTTAGAGGTACGAATAACACCAAATACAGTCCCTAATATCGCGCTAATCAGTATGGCGATAAATGAAACTTCTAGAGTAAAATAAAGACCTTCTAATAGTCGTTTGATAGTTACCCAGTCAAAGAGTACATCAATTCCCAAATTCTGCACGGCGTACCCTCTTTTCAACATAAGACAAAATGAAAATGAATGGCACAATGACCACCAAATAAGACAAGACTAGCAGTAATAAATTATCATTAGTTGGGCCGCCGTTGCTGATAAAGTTAATTGCAATGGTAGTGACATCAGTACCAGCGATGGCCGTAAAAACTGATGTTTCTTTAAATAAGAAAATACAATTAGCACCGAGTGCGGGCACACAATAAGAGAGAGCTTGTGGCAAAATAATGTAACGTACCATTTGCCAACGGTTTAAACCAATGGCTTGCCCGGACTCAAACTGCGACTTTGCTACAGCCTCAATACCACTACGAAAAGCTTCTGCCATGTAGGCACCACCCAATAAAGATAGCCCAAGTAGTGCTGTTGTTTCAAAACTTAACGTAATATTAAAGGCACGAGGTAAGCCAAAATAAATAAAGAATAAATGCAATAATAGTGGGGTATTTCTAAAAAAAGCCACATAGCCTTTTGCGAGTTGTGAAAAAATAGCTATTCGATAAAAAATAACAACACTGCATAAGGCACCAATGAATATTGAGGCGATAATTCCCACAGCCGATATTTTTAGCGTTAGCCACAAGGCTTGCTCAAAGCTTGGTAATACTTGTTGAATATATGACCAGCTAAACACTTAAACCCCTTAGGTTATTAAATCAATTACCAAAGACAATAATTAAACCGCGGTTAGCTAAAACAGTCAAACAACTTTTCTCTATATCAATATAACTGAACTTAAAATTATCTATAATAAAGTTAGAGTAGAAATGGGTATTGACTAACTTATTGGTTATAGACTAATCACAGGAGTGTCTCAGATGAAAAAGCTGGATGTTTATTTAGCAGAATGCTATCAACATTTAACAAAGCATTGTTATCATAACAATGGTACTCCTATTTTTGATCAGGAAAAAATAAATAAAGCAGTACTTGCTTGTCAGTTTGATTTACTGGTTTTGTTGAAAAATGAATTTTCATCCCTTGAGAAAATAGCCATGCTGACGGCGAAAGAGTATTGGCTACATGAGGCATTAGAGTTAACGCCTGTTATACAACTGTTGGCGCAAAAGTTATCTGATGGTTTGGTTTTTAAAACACCAGCTATAAGGGCGAAAAGAAAATGCTTGTTAGCTTTATTAGCACACGATGAAAACGACAACCTCTTTACAGGTCTTGAAGATTTTTTTGAAAACTTTGCGGTGTTGGACTTTCCGTTGGTGATGATTAAACCATTACTGGATAATCACTTTGAGGGTGCATTAAAAAAAATAGATTATAAACTGACAGAGAACAATAGTAGTTTTTCATTTAAGGTTATGGATTGAGTCATTTAAAATTAATTGTCGCTGAAGTTTTCTTAAGTACTCGGCGTTTATGCTCTGGTAAAATGGCAGTCCATAAAAAATTGATGTGCTTATCATGAAAATGACAAAAAAATCGTTATGCTTCACAAGACATTTGTCAATGTTAAATCTACACTCCAATCTAGAATAGATTTAAATGCAATATAAAAGTAGATATTACGAATAAACGCATATTAAGGAGTCTAATTATGCAGCAAGAAGCATTAGGGTTGATCGAAACCAAAGGTTTAGTTGCCGCCATTGAGGCCGCTGATGCAATGGTTAAGTCTGCAAATGTTACCATTGTTGGTTATGAGAAAATTGGTTCGGCATTGGTAACGGTGATGGTACGAGGTGATGTAGGGGCTGTTAAAGCTGCAACTGATGCGGGGGCCACTGCTGCGCAAAGACTGGGTGAGCTACTGGCAGTGCATGTGATTCCACGCCCGCATTCAGATATTGGGACGCTTTTATCTCAGTTATCCACCAAATAAAACTAAGGGGCTGAGTGATAGGGGTGTTGAAAAAGTCATGGCTGAAAGACTTCAACGAATAGTGGCGGCTAAAGTTGCAACAATAACTTACGCGAAATATGCCACATCAGCCTCTGTCAACAGTTTAAGTCATGAGGCATATACAGCTTTACAAGTGATTTGGTACTGTAAAGAAATGCCTGGAATATGCCAATTAATTATAAAAATAATACCTTACTAGAAGTGCTTTTATAGTGGGCTATTTCATCTCATTGTATATGATTGAAAGTTATAAAGGTCTCTTGGTTGCTAGAAGGGGGGTAAGTAATGTATCTCTTCAATATTTTGTTTTTTAGACTATATGATTACTGTCCAATGTCAAGATTATGGCTGATAAGTTTAACAATGACTGGGTTGTGTTGACTTTATGTTATGCTTAACTTTATAGTAAAACTCGTAAGAATTTTATAGTGGTATTTTCTATTGAATGTCTTGGTAAAAAAGGGATTCTTTAAAAAAAATATCTCCATTAACGTGTTGCAGATTGATCTATGATGAACACTCCTTTCCACATGGATGATCTTTTAAGTGTAGATAGATTGCAAAAGTTACAAGATAACTTTAGTGATGCTACAGGTCTTGCGTTGGTTGCGGTTAATGAACATGGAGAGCCGATCACGAAGCCTAGCGGCTTTTCATCGTTTTGTTTATTGTATCGTTCGTCTGAAAAAGGGCGCGCCAAGTGTTTTGAATGCGATAATGTTGGCGGCAGAAAAGCGATGCAGTCAGGTGAACCGATTATTTATCGCTGTGGTTGTGGGCTTGCTGAGTTTGCTGTGCCGATAGAGGTTGAGGGTCACTATTTAGGTGCCATGCTCTCAGGGCAAGTTAAGTTAAGTGAACAAGAAGCAAAAGTATTTGATTATATTTTGGAGGAAGATGCCTCGTGGAAGAGTGATGAAAAACTGGTTCGTTTACATCAGGAGATCCAAACGATTGCATTCAAAAAATTTAAGGCAGCGGCTTATTCTCTCTATCATTTGACACATTATTTGGTAGAGCAAGGCTATACCAATATTATTCAAGCAAAGTTGCATAAACAAACATTAGAGCTACTTAATCATGCTAAGCACAGGGCAGAGCTAGAAAAATCATTACAAGAAGCAGAGTTACAAGCACTGACTTACCAGATTAACCCACATTTTTTGTTTAATGTATTGAGTACCATCGGTCGTTTAGCCTTATTAGAGAATGCAGAAAAAACAGAGGCTATGGTGTATGGCTTTTCAGACATGATGCGCTATATATTGAGAAAAAATAATAACAAATTAATCACTATTCAAAGCGAAATTGAGCATGTCACGAATTATCTTTCACTACAACAAGTACGTATGGGCGATAAGTTTTCGTTCACTATTACTATTCCAGAGAAATATTACAACATCCCATGTCCCTTTATGATTATTCAGCCACTTATTGAAAATAGTTTTAATTATGCGGTTGAACCTCGTGACAACTTTACTCGCCTATCGATTGTCGGTTTTGATAACGGACGTGATGTTATTATTGAAGTAACAGACGATGGCGATGGCATGACTCAAGAAATGATAACCTCGGCTCTGGAAGGTAATTTAAACAATACCAAACGAAAGGGGCTTGGCATTTTTAATGTGAGTAATCGGTTAAAATTAAATTTTGGTGATAGCTATGGGCTTGAAATAGAAAGTGCGGGGCGTAAAGGGTTGGGAACAAAAGTACGTTTTCGCTGCCCCATCGTGCAGCCAATACATTAAGAAGATATATAAAAAATGTTTACTATTGTTATAGTCGAAGATGAGGCAGTTGAACGTGAAGCCCTAAAAATGATTATTAATAAAGGGTTTGACCACAGGCTTGAATTGTTAGAGGTCGCTAATGGAGCCGATGCTATTCAACTAATTAACAGCATTTCTATTGATTTAATGTTATTGGATATTAACATCCCATACCCTAATGGACTCGATGTCTTAAAGCATTTACGTTCAGTTAACACAACCACAAAAGTTATTGTCACAACCGCGGTGGATGATTTTGAGATTGCGCGTAACATGATAGGGCTAAAAGTCGATGAGTATTTACTTAAACCTGTGAGGCCTCAAGTTTTAATTAATCACATCAAATCTTTTCTTGGTTTTGATCCAGAAAAATACCAACAAACAAAGTTAATGGCCGAACAACTAATGACAATGTTGGATAATAATCTTTATACAAAATGGATACAAACGGTGAGGGTGTATGTTGATCGAATTTACTCTCAGACAAACTGCTCACCTAAAGAAGGTATTAATGAATTGACCTCTATTATTAAGCAAATAACTGAATGCAGAGGTTGGCAAATAGAAAGGCTAAAAAAACAAATATTGCAGTTAAAAAGTATGAGTTTCTCACAGCAAAACTACTATAAAGTACTCAGCTTATTACTTAGTGTATCAAATACTTTATTTGATGAGGTACAGCATCAAATAGGACAAACACATGACCCTATGCAAAAAGCATTTAATTATATTGAGCGTAATTTGGGTAAGAACTTGTCTCTTGAAGAAGTAGCTGAAAAAGCCCATGTGACCCCCTCTTACCTAAGTAGGCTTTTCAAAAAAGACGCCGGCATCAATTTTGTTTCTTATGTGAAAAAAAGAAGAATAGATATTGCCAAAAGCCTTTTAGATCATAGTGATATGTCAATAAGCAATGTTGCTATGGAGCTTTCCTACAATGACCCTAACTATTTTGGTAGAACCTTTAAAGAAGAAACAGGGTTAACCCCCTCTGAATATAAAATACGATTAAAGGTTTAAAATTTACTTTGATCAACTCCGTGTAGAGTCTTTTTTCTATACAGTCCCTTGTCACTGTCCAAACAAAGATTATTAAAATAGGAAATTTTTGATGTTGCGCGCATTAACGAGTCAAAATAATCCTCATCCCTTGCAAGATATTTTTTTTAAGACCCCCTATATTTACTTAAAAGTAAACGGATAAAGTGCTTATAAACAAAGGTAAGCAGCAATGTTAAGTTTTTGATACTGGAGTAAAGTGGTCAATCAAAATACCTATAGTCTTTTGTCTATTAAATGATGCGGATACTGGGTAAATGGTGTGTTTGTGCTGAACCTAGAAATTTAAAGGTGGTGGCTTAGATGTAATCATGGCAACGGCAACAATCACAACAAAGTTGAAGATTGTTTGTGAATTATTCTGTTTCTCCAAAACCTCATACCTGCTTGATTGGATGATGATGGCGGATAAAGTTTATTGATGAAAGGACGTGAGTATGGGATCTTCTTTAATATTAGTGATTAATTGTGGTTCATCTTCTATAAAGTTTGCAGTCATGCAACCTTGTCAAGAT
Source organism: uncultured Ventosimonas sp. (assembly GCA_964395065.1). Taxonomy (GTDB): domain Bacteria; phylum Pseudomonadota; class Gammaproteobacteria; order Pseudomonadales; family Pseudomonadaceae; genus Entomomonas. Next base: position 4,946 of record CAYNAM010000066.1, on the reverse strand, counting down.
TCCCCTGTTCTCTCTGGGCTAGCTGAGTGCATTGGTTTACAGGATGCACGAATTACCTTTAAATCGCCTCAAGCAGATAGAAAAACAGTTGCACTCACCATCGGTGATCATAAAGATGCGCTAAATGCCCTTGTGCAAGAACTTCGTGATAGAGCATTGATTGATTCGATTGGGGCAATAGGCCATAGAGTTGCACAGGGAGGCAGTGTTTTTGCAGAGTCGGCCTTAATTACACCCACAACCATTGCCAAAATTGAAGAGCTTGCTACGCTGGCGCCTTTGCATAATCCTGCTAATTTACAAGGTATTCGTTGTGCATTAGAGGTGTTTCCAACACTACTGCAAGTGGCTGTTTTTGACACCTCGTTTCACCAGACGTTAACGCCAGCGGCTTATACCTATGCCATACCTTATAAATATTTAAGGGAGCATCAGGTGAGACGTTTTGGTTTTCATGGTACCTCCCATAAATACGTCGCTAATGAAGCCGTGAATAGGTTAGGACTTAATCCTAATGATCATGGATTAGTAGTTGCCCATTTAGGCAATGGCTCATCCGTGTGCGCCGTTAAAAATGGTATCAGTGTTGATACATCGATGGGAATGACACCATTAGAAGGACTAGTCATGGGCACTCGAAGTGGCGATATTGATTTCGCTGCTGTGGCTTACATAGGTAAAGTGACTAATAAATCCGTGGCTGATTTAGAACAGATGCTCAACAAAGAGTCTGGTTTGTTAGGTATTTCCGAGTTGTCTAGTGATTGCCGTGCATTAGAAGAAGCAAGAAAAGCAGGGCATGCTGGTGCAAGCCTTGCTATTGATGTGTTCGTTCATCGGCTGGCTCGCCATATTGGTGCTCATGCGATGTCATTGGATCGTTTGGATGCCATTATCTTTACAGGGGGAATTGGTGAAAACTCTACCTTAATTAGAGAGCTGACAATTAACCACCTAAAAGTATTGGGAGTTGAGCTTGATTCAGATCAAAACAACCAACTTTATGGTGGGCGATCAGGGGTTATAAGTCGTGGTGAAGGCCCTGTTGCCGTGGTGATAAACACTAATGAAGAGAAGATGATTGCAGTAGACACCGATCGAATTGTAAAAGAGAGAAAGACAGCGTAAAGTATAAGCCAGTAGTTTAGCGCTTTATAGTTATGCAGTAATGTTTTACAAGAATCATCGAGTAGTAAAGGAAAACCGGATTTTAGTAAGTTAAATGTGGAGCGGTCTGTACGAGACACATTATTTAAAAACATTAGTAAGCTTAAAGGATAACAACTATGAAATCCAAGCGTTTTGAAGTGCTTGCCAACCGTCCTGTGAATCAAGATGGCTTTGTCAAGGAATGGCCAGAAGTAGGCATGATTGCCATGAATGGCCCTAACGACCCCAAACCTAGTATTCGTATTGAAAATGGCAAAGTTGTTGAGTTAGACGGCAAACAACGCAAAGATTTCGATTTTAATGATCGCTTTATTGCCGAATATGCTATTAATTTAACGCACACTGAAGAGGCCATGGCGATTCCTTCGCAAAAATTTGCTGGTATGCTTTGCGATATTAACGTTCCACGCTCACAACTCATTCCTTTAACCACAGCCATGACCCCTGCAAAAATTTGCGAGGTATTGGGGTATATGAATGTGGTTGAAATGATGATGGCGCTACAAAAAATGCGCGCCCGTAAAACCCCATCTAACCAGTGCCACGTTACCAACCTAAAAGATAATCCTGTGCAAATTGCAGCCGATGCTGCTGAAGCGGCATTACGTGGTTTTGATGAAGAAGAAACCACGGTTGCCATCGTACGCTATGCGCCTTTTAATGCATTAGCCTTACTAATAGGCTCACAAACAGGGCGCGGCGGTATTTTAACGCAATGCTCTGTGGAAGAGGCCAGTGAGTTACTCTTTGGGATGCGCGGTTTAACTTCTTATGCTGAAACAGTGTCTGTATACGGTACAGAGCAAGTGTTTATTGATGGTGACGATACCCCATGGTCAAAAAGCTTCCTCGCTTCTGCCTATGCTTCACGTGGTTTAAAAATGCGCTTTACTTCGGGCACGGGTTCTGAAGTACAAATGGGTTATGCAGAAGGTAAGTCCATGCTTTACTTAGAAGCACGCTGTATCTTTATTACTAAAGGTGCCGGTGTGCAAGGCTTACAAAATGGTTCAATCAGTTGTATTGGTATTCCTGGTGCAGTGCCTTCTGGTATTCGTGCGGTGTTAGCTGAGAACTTAATTACCACCATGTTAGACCTTGAAGTGGCATCAGGTAATGACCAAACCTTCTCGCATTCTGATATGCGCCGTACCGCGCGTGCTTTAATGCAAATATTACCGGGTACAGACTTTATTTTCTCAGGCTACAGTTCAACCCCTAACTATGACAATATGTTTGCAGGTTCGAACTTCGATGCAGAAGATTTTGATGACTACAATATTCTACAGCGTGATTTACGTGTTGATGGAGGTTTACGCCCCGTTCAAGAACAAGAAGTTGTCAAAATTCGTAATAAAGCTGCACGTGTTATACAAGCAGTGTTTAAAGAGTTAGGTCTCCCACCTGTCACTGATGCAGAAGTTGAAGCGGCTACGTATGCGCACGGCAGTAAAGATATGCCTGATCGTAATTTAGTAGAAGACATGAAGGCCGCCGAAGACATGATGAAGCGTGCGATTACCGGTGTGGATGTTGTAAAGGCACTGTCTAAAGCTGGTTTTGATGATGTGGCACAAAGTGTTTTCAATATGCTCAAGCAACGTGTTGTAGGCGACTACTTACATACATCAGCGATTATTGATAAGGACTGGCATGTACGCAGTGCTGTGAATGATCTTAATGATTATCAAGGCCCTGGTACTGGTTATCAAATGTCGGCAGAGCGTTGGGAAGAAATTAAAAATATTCCAAATGCCCGTAATCCTGAAGACTTCATATAATCATGGTGGGAGAATAGAAAATGCAAGTAAATGAACAAGAACTACGCAGGATTATTGAAGACGTTATCAAAAACTTAGGGGCTAACGCTAACCAACAAACACCTGCTACTCCAACAGCAAGATCCAACTCATCCCCCTCAACGGTTATGATTCGAGAAGTGGGTAATGCAACAGCTGGCAAGCAACGTGATGAAGTGGTGATCGGTTTAGCGCCCGCTTTCATGACAAAACAAACACAAACCATTTGTGGTATTTCACACGATAAAGTACTTCGTGAGCTGATTGCTGGTATTGAAGAAGAAGGAATTCGTTACCGTGTAGTGAAGGTCTATAACACCTCGGATGTATCATTTATTGGTCTTATTGCCGCAAAACTAAGTGGGTCAGGAATTGGCATTGGAATACAGTCCAAGGGTACGACCATGATCCACCAAAAAGACTTATTCCCGCTGAGTAACCTAGAACTGTTTCCACAAGCACCGTTATTGGATTTAAAAACCTATCGGGAGATCGGTAAAAACGCTGCGAAATATGCTAAAGGCGAAGCTCCCAATCCTGTGCCAACACGTAATGACCAAATGGCTAGGCCAAAATACCAAGCGCTTGCAGCGATACTTCATATTAGAGAGACTGAATTGGTTGATCGTAATAAAAAAACTGTTGCAGTTGAAGTCAACCTACTGGGTTAATGAGGAGATAGATCAATGAGTCAACCGTTAGAAATCGATAAAATTGTACAAAGTGTTATGAGTGCGCTTGGTAATAAAGACAATAGTACGCCTTCCTCAACTTATACTGCCACTGGTAAAGTAGGTGTTAAAGATTATCCACTGAGTTCTAAGCGTCAAGATCTTGTAAGAACGCCAACGGGTAAAAAGCTTGATGATTTAACCTTAAAAGGGGTGATTGATGGCAGTGTAAAAGCAGAAGATTTACGGATTGCTCCAGAAACCTTAGAGCTACAAGCACAAATAGCTGAAGATGCAGGGCGTGCACCTTTTGCACGCAATTTGCGCCGTGCCGCAGAGCTTATTGCGATCCCCGATGAGCGTGTATTAGAGATTTATAATGCACTACGCCCCAATCGGTCAACGCGAGAAGAGCTGATAGCGATTGCCGATGAATTGCAAAACAAATACGGTGCAACCATTAACAGTGCTTTTGTGAGAGAAGCTGCTGATGTTTACGCTGAGCGTGGGATTTTGCGTAAGGATTAAAGGTGGCAAATTCCTTTCGGTAACATACATTGTCATGAGGGGGCTGTAATGAAATTAATCGTTGGCGTAGATATTGGTAATGCGACCACTGAGACCGCTATCGCCAGATTGGCTGATGATAATTCATTACAATTCGTTGCCGATGGCATTGTGAGTACGACGGGAATTAAAGGAACACGGCAAAATATTCATGGTATTTTGGGCTCTGTAAAACAAGCTTTAGATAAAATTAATGCTACCTACCAAGATGTTCAACTGATAGCTCTTAATGAAGCAGCGCCAGTAATTGGCGATGTGGCGATGGAAACTATCACCGAAACGATCATCACCGAATCCACCATGATCGGCCATAACCCGGAAACTCCCGGTGGATTGGGGCTGGGTATTGGTGAGACGGTAGGGTTTGGGCAACTAGACTATGTAGTATCTGGTACCGCTTATATTGTGGTTGTGCCTGCACGTTATGACTTTGCTGAAGTAGCTATTGCACTTAATCGAGCGATGGATCGCCAAGTAGATATTCAGGCCGCTATTCTACAGAATGATGATGGTGTCTTGGTTAATAATCGGCTTAATAAAGTTATTCCCATTGTGGATGAAGTTGGGTTGATCGAAAAGGTTCCTTTAGGGGTGAAAGCAGCTGTTGAGGTTGCAGCCCCCGGCAGAGTTGTCGAGCAGCTTGCCAACCCCTATGGCATTGCCACTGCCTTTGGCCTAACGCCTGATGAAACAAAAATGATCGTCCCTATTGCCCGTGCTTTGATAGGTACACGTTCAG
>CAYNAM010000065.1:0-13848 GCA_964395065.1 uncultured Ventosimonas sp. | reverse complement strand
CAAGCATTGACTAAACTTTGCGGAGGCAAGGAAGTTATTGCGCAAGCAAAAACATTATTGGCTGAAGCACCGGCTAGCATATTAAAAGCCATTGATAAACTAGCAGAAATCGCTGAGCAAATAGCCGTACGTTACCCACAAATTCCGCTGTATTTTGATCTTGGTGAGTTACGAGGTTATCAATACCACACAGGTGTTGTTTTTGCTGCATTTATTCCACAAGTTGGCCAATCTATTGCTCAAGGTGGTCGCTATGATAGCGCAGGCATTGCCTTTGGGCATGCAAGACCGGCCACAGGCTTTTCAACCGACTTAAAAACACTGGTTAACTTAGGTGAGGCTGATTTTTGTGTGCCTCAGTCAATGATTTGGGCGCCTCACGATCACCAACCTAGCCTTCATCAAAAAATAACTGAATTACGTAATCAAAATCAGCGTGTTATTCAAGCACTCCCTCATCAAACATTGACTGATGCTATCGAAATGGGATGTGATCGGCATTTAATATTTACTGAAAATAGTTGGCACATCAAGCCAATCGAAGCGGGGAAATAATTATGGGTAAGAATGTTGTTGTTCTAGGTACGCAATGGGGCGATGAGGGAAAAGGTAAAATCGTTGACCTTTTAACTGAAGATGCCGCGGCGGTTGTTCGTTACCAAGGCGGTCATAATGCAGGACATACACTTGTTATTGACGGTAAAAAAACAATTTTAAGACTTATTCCTTCAGGCATTTTACGAAAAAATGTAGAATGCCTTATTGGTAATGGTGTCGTCCTTTCGCCAGAAGCATTTTTAAAAGAAGTTAAAGAGCTTGAGGAAAATGGCATAAATGTACGTAATCGCTTACATATAAGTCCTGCTTGTGCATTAATTCTACCCTACCATATTGCCTTAGATCAGGCACGAGAAGCGGCACGCGGCGCTGCAAAAATTGGTACGACAGGTCGTGGTATTGGCCCTGCCTATGAAGATAAAGTGGCTCGTAGAGGATTACGAGTCGGCGATTTGTTCCACCGTGAACGTTTTGCAGCCAAACTTGGAGAACTACTCGATTACCATAATTTTGCACTAAAAAACTATTATCACGCTAAGACTATTGACTTTCAAGAAACCCTTGAACAGTGTATGGAGTATGCAGAACAAATCAAGCCAATGGTTATGGATGTTACAGCTCGTTTACATGAGTTACGTCGTCAAGGTAAGAATATTATGTTTGAAGGTGCTCAAGGTGCATTGCTTGACATTGACCATGGCACATACCCTTATGTCACAAGTTCGAATACTACTGCTGGTGGTGTTGCAACTGGTTCAGGCTTTGGTCCTATGTACCTTGACTATATTCTAGGTATTACTAAAGCCTATACAACGCGTGTAGGTTCGGGTCCATTCCCCACCGAGTTATTTGATGACATTGGTGAGCGTTTAGCTGAAAAAGGTCATGAGTTTGGTTCAGTCACAGGTCGTGCTAGACGTTGTGGTTGGTTCGATGCAGTTATTTTACGTCGATCTATTGAAATTAATAGTATTTCAGGACTCTGCTTAACTAAACTCGATGTCCTCGATGGTTTAGATACTATTAAGATCTGTACAGGCTATAAAGATGTACAAGGTAATTTATTAACCGAAGCACCTAGCGATGCTGATAGTTATTTAGGGTTAATTCCTGTTTATGAGGAAATGCCTGGTTGGTCAGAATCAACTTTTGGTGCTAAGTCACTCAATGAGCTTCCTGCTAATGCCATTGCTTATATTAAGCGTTTAGGTGAGTTGGTAGATGCCCCAATTGACGTTATTTCAACAGGACCTGATCGTAATGAGACCATTACGTTACGTCATCCTTTCGCCTAACAGCAACAAATATCCAACCAATAAAAAACCCAGATAAACTGGGTTTTTTATTAACTATTTATACATTATACAACTTTGCTTAATGATCATTTTCTAAATATTGTGGCTTCTTAGGTAATGCAAAACTACATAAGAAACAAACAACAAGCATTATAGCCACATAGATAAAGAAATATTCTACATGCCCTCTTGATTTAAACTCTGTAGCCACGGACACTGCTGTACCACCGAAAAGAGCATTACCTACAGCATAAGATAGCCCAACACCTAGGGCACGAACTTCTGTTGGAAACATTTCAGCTTTTACTAAACCACCAATCGACGTATAAAAGCTTAAAATAAACATCATAAGGATCAAAAGAAGCCCTAACATCACAGCAGAATCTTTCAATGTTGGCATTCCCCAAGCCATAATTGGGTAAATACAAATTGCACCAATGGAACTAAAGAGTAACATTGAGGCTCTACGTCCTACTTTATCGCCTATTGCACCAAATACAGGTTGGCTCAACATAAAGACAAATAGTCCAATGGTCATAATATAGCCAACTACTTTAGGATCAACCCCTATGCTCATCATATAGTTTCTTGAATAAACTGTAATCGTATAAAACGCTAATGATCCACCTGCCGTATAACCAACCACCAAGAAAAACTGCTTCCAATGGTCTCTAAACAGCGCTACCAAGCTTCCAGATTCTTTAGATTCTCGTTGTTCGGCCGTTGTTGTTTCTTCTAACTTTCTACGTACCCATAATGAAATTAATGCTGCAAAGCCACCAATAAAAAATGGTATTCTCCAACCACCTTGTTCAAGTTGCTCATTTGATAAGAAAGCTAAAAGAATAACCCCCAACAAACTGGCTAATAATTGACCACCAGATAACGTTACATATTGGAATGACGCATAAAATCCTCGACGGCCTCTTAAAGCAACCTCACTCATGTAAGTTGCTACAGCGCCATATTCTCCTCCCACCGATAGTCCTTGAAACAAACGAACAACCAATAATAGAACAGGTGCTAAAATACCCACTTGCTCATAGGTAGGTAATAATGCGAAACAGAATGATCCCGCCCCCATCATAATAATAGAAATTAGCATGGATTGTTTCCTGCCATATCTATCAGCAATCCATCCAAACAACCAGCTTCCTAGTGGTCGCATAAAAAAACTTAATGCAAAAGCACCCCATACAAAGAAAGTGCCTTTTGATCCGTCAGCGGGCCCAGTTAATGCAACAGTAAAGTAGGTAGCAAAAACAGCATAAATATAAAAATCGAACCATTCAACAAGGTTACCGGAAGCGGCCCCGACAATTCCCCAAATTCTTTTACGGCGTTCTTCTGGTGTATAGTTTGGAAGCGTTTCACTCATTATTATTATCCCGACATCAAGATTAAAATTAATTTTTAGAGATTATTAGAGTATTATAAAATACCATAATTAGTCCAATAATAGTTTTATAATTATGTAAATCAATTACAATAACAAGCTAAAACGAATGTTCTAATGTCGGAAAGCTAGCATCTTTAACTTCTTTTACATACGCAGCAATAGCTGCCTGTATACTCTCTTGCCCTTGCATGAAATTTTTAGAGAATTTAGGCGATTTTCCTGCATAAATACCTAATGCATCATGCAATACTAGTACTTGCCCATCACAGTAAACGCCTGCACCTATACCAATAACAGGACAGTGTAAACTTGTTGTTATTTCTTTCGCCAGCTCAGCAGGAACACATTCTAATAAAACCATACTTGCCCCTACGTGTTCATGGGCTTGAGCATCCGCAATTAATTGTCTTGCTGCTGAATCTGTTTTCCCTTGAACTTTATAACCACCAAAGGCATTAACAGATTGTGGCGTTAATCCTAAATGAGCACATACAGGGATACCACGCTCTTGTAAAAAACGGGTAGTTTCAACCATGCAACTGCCACCCTCTAGCTTCACCATATGAGCTCCCGCTGCCATTAATTTACTGGCAGAGTCAAAGGCTTGCTCTTTACTTTGTTGGTAACTACCAAAAGATAAATCCGCTAAAATTAACGCTTCTTTTGCTCCTCGAGCGACCGCATCCGTGTGATAACACATTTGCTCCAAGGTAACGGGTAATGTTGAGGTATGTCCTTGTACTGTCATGCCCAGCGAATCACCAATTAATAAGATATCAACACCAGCCTTGTCAAGCAGTGTTGCAAAGCTGGCTTCATAACAAGTCAGCATCGCTATTTTTTCTTGTTCAGTTTTCATTTTTTGCAAAGTGGATAACGTAATCATATAACCTCAATCTACTAATATTTATATTAATATGGCGTTGTAGTACAATGTAAGATGATACCGCAATCGCTTTTATTAATGGAACTGATGATGTTAAAAAAAATATTACTCTCTTTAATTTGTTGTTTTACTTTACTTTCCACGTCGACATGGGCTAGCCAAGAAAATACTAAGCCAGAAAATCCTCATGTATTGCTATCAACCAATGTAGGAGATATTGAGCTTGAACTTTACCCTCAACAAGCCCCTGTTTCTGTCGAAAACTTTTTAAATTATGTCAATAGTGGTTTTTATAACAACACTATTTTTCACCGTGTTATCTCGAACTTTATGATTCAAGGCGGTGGTTTTACCGAAGATATGACACAAAAACAAACACAACCTTCTATAAAAAATGAGGCAAATAACGGACTAAGTAATGATCGTGGCACCATCGCAATGGCAAGAACGTTTGATGTTAACTCCGCTACAAGCCAGTTTTTTATCAACGTTAAAAATAATAACTATTTAAATCACAGCCAACGCGACTTTGGCTATGCTGTTTTTGGTAAAGTAGTTTCTGGTATGGATGTAGTGGATAAAATTGCGAATGCCCGAACAACGCTTCGTATGGGCGCATCTGATGTTCCTGTCCAACCGATTACCATCTTATCAGCCAAGCAGTTATAAAAAAGATGAGCTTTTATTGCAAGTATAGAGAGCAATAACTTGCAATAAAAAATCTCTTCTACGCCTAAGATATTAAAAACTTCGTATAGACTTCTAAGTTAGATTCTATATACTGTTGACGAGTTTCTTTTTAGGTTTTTGTATTTCATTATGTCTTTTCTAAATAATAAGCCTCGCTTATTTCTTTCTATCAAGTGTTTGCTTGCCTTTTTTATCATTGCAGTACTTGGGACTATCAGTTTCTTTTTATGGCAACAGTACTATCCCGTTGTTGCAGCCAAGAAATGGCAATACCGTGTGCTTCATACAGATATTGAACGAGCAAGTGCCGTTTATAAGCAGCAAGATGGGAGTTTAATCGTTGCTGAAGAGCTCAATAAAAAACAAGGTAGAATTATTCATATTGCCACGGATGATACAAGAACCGTTTTATTTAAAGATTTAGATAAGCCTGATGGTATTACACCCTTTAATGGTGGTATTGTATTTAGTCAAGAAGGAGGGGTTTATCCTGTTAGCTTCTTCAAAAATGGTAAATTACAGACGCTATTTGAAGGAACTAATGTTCAAGGGCTGACCGTTGATGGACAATACCTCTATGCCGTAGAAGATCGAGGGGAAAATAGTCAAATTCTTCGGTATAATTCAAAAACTAAAGAGCTAGAAGTGATTCGCTCAGGTTTAAATGAAGCAGAAACATTGGCAATCTGCCCCAATGGAAAGAAATACTACAATGAAAAAGATAAAAGCCGTGTGAAGCTATTAACAGATGATGGTGCTGATCCTATTATCTTAAATTATAAAAAAACACGCTATCCTAGTATTTTAAAGTGTGATGATAAAGGGCTTTGGATTTCTGAGGACTCAACACACAGAGCTCGTTTATTGCTATTAAAACCTAATGGTAAATTGAAGGTAATTCTTAATTATTTAAAAGCGCCACAACAATTACTAAAAGTGGGAGCAGATAAATATATTTTAGCCGAAGGTGGACGTGATCGGCTGCTTGAAATTGAAAAAATCAATTAATAAAAAAGCCCTAAAAAAGGGCTTTTTTTCATTTATCCTATCTCCTCATTTCTTTAGCGGCTGCTACCATATTAACCAAAGCAGCCTCCGTTTCTGGCCATGCACGTGTTTTTAAACCACAATCTGGATTTACCCATAAACGCTCTATTGGGATAAGCTCTGCTGCCTTTTTCAGTAACGTAACTATTTCATTCACTGAAGGTATTCTAGGAGAATGAATATCATAAACACCAGGGCCAATTTCATTAGGATAATTAAATGCTCTAAACGCATCTAACAGCTCCATTTGCGAACGAGATGTTTCAATAGTAATAACATCTGCATCCATTGCTGCAATGGCACTGATAACATCATTAAATTCGCTATAACACATATGAGTATGAATCTGTGTATCATCACGAACCCCCGAAGAACATAACTTAAAAGCATTAACGGCCCAATCTAAATAATGTTCCCAACGCTCACGACGTAATGGTAATCCCTCTCTAAAAGCAGCCTCATCAATTTGAATAACACTAACTCCAGCAGCCTCTAAATCAATAACTTCGTCACGAATAGCCAACGCTAGTTGTTTTGCTTGCAATTCAGGTGATATATCGTCTCGAGGAAACGACCACATCAACATGGTAACAGGTCCTGTTAACATTCCTTTCATCACTTTCTGTGTTTTGCTCTGCGCATATGTTATCCAATCAACAGTCATTGCCTTAGGACGCCAAATATCTCCATAGATAATAGCAGGCTTAACACAGCGTGAACCATAACTTTGCACCCAACCAAAACGAGTAAACACATACCCCTCTAATTGCTCTGCAAAATATTCAACCATGTCATTACGTTCAGGTTCACCGTGTACTAAAACATCTAACCCTACTTTTTCTTGAAAATCAATAACCTCATCAATCTCTTGATGCATTAATTGCTGATATGCTTTTTGATCTATCCGTCCTGCTTTAAAATCACTTCTTGCGCTTCGAATAGCAGGTGTTTGAGGAAAAGAACCAATGGTAGTTGTAGGAAATAAAGGTAATTTTAGCTTTTCATGTTGTAATTTAATGCGCTCAGCAAATATTGATGCCCTCTGTGCATCTTGAGGATTTATGCGCGTTAATCGCTGCTGTACTAATTGATTATGTATACGAGCAGAGATTGATTTATTTCTTTGTATCTGTGCATTTTCTTGTAGTGCGAAGATAACATCTTTATCCGTGGACTGGTTAATTGCCTTTACAAGTAATGCTACTTCTTGGCATTTTTGAACGGCAAAGGCAAGCCAGCTTTTTAACTCCTCATCAAGTTGATTTTCTTGGGTTAAATCAACTGGGGTATGCAATAATGAACACGACGGAGCAATCCATAAACGATCCCCCAGTCGTTTGTCCGCTTGCTGTAATATAGCAAGACATTTCTCAAAATCTGCTTTCCAAACATTTCGCCCATTTACCACACCTAATGAAAGTACTTTATAGGAGGGAATACGGTCTAAAATACTTGGAAATTGCTCAGGTGCACGAACTAAATCAACATGTAGTCCCTCTACAGGCAATGCACTGGCTAACCCAATATTATCGCCTATCCCCGAAAAATAGGTAGCAATTAACTTTTTAGTAGGTTCACGCTGTAAAATATTATAAGCTCGCTCAAAAGCAGACTTCCATTCTTGAGGTAAGTCTAGCCCTAAAATTGGCTCATCAATTTGTACCCACTCTACTTCTAGCTTAGATAACTGTTGTAATATTTCTCCATACAATGGCAATAAACGTTCTAATAACTCTAACTTATTAAAGTTGTCTTCTTTTTCTTTACCTAACCATAAATAAGTTAATGGGCCAATAATAACAGGTTTTACATTGTACCCTAGCTGTTTAGCCTCAGTTACTTCATCAAATAATTGATTCCAAGATAATGTAAATACTTGATCTCTAGTGAACTCTGGAACTAAGTAATGATAGTTGGTATCAAACCACTTAGTCATTTCTTGAGCATGGCTACTACCGCACTGACAATTTGATTTAGAAACACCTCGCGCCATAGCAAATAAAGTATCTAAGTTGACAATCTTATCTTTATTTTGATGGCGTGTCGGAATTACACCAAACATTAACGAATGTGTTAACACATGGTCATACCAAGCAAAATCGCCAACTGGTAACAACTCAATACCTGCCTCTTGCTGTATCTGCCAGTGCTTATGCCTTAACTCTCGCCCAACAGCCTGTAACGCTGACTCACTAATATTATTTTGCCAGTAAGACTCTAGTGCTTTTTTTAATTCTCTATCATGACCTATTCGAGGGAAACCTAAATTATGTGCTAACGCCATCGTAACAAACTCCTATTTATAGATGGCGCTATTCTCTACAACAAACAAACATGAAACAAACTCATTTTTTTAATACACAACTTTAATTTAATTCATGTTCTATTGTATTTTTTATTTTAGAGTAATCATTTAAGTTAATTAATTATCTTTTTGTGCCACTTGCCATAAGGTTTCAGGTACATTTTGTGACTGATTAATCATACGTGCGAGCACAAAAAACAAATCTGACAACCGATTCAAGTAGGCTAATAGTTCTTTTCTTAAAGGCTCATCCTTATGCAATAACTGTAAGTTTCTTTCTGCTGTTCTAGCTTGGCTTCTGCATACATGAGCCTGTGAGGCTGCAACAGAACCAGTAGGTAAAATAAAATCTTTTAATGGCGCTAAATGCTCATTCCAACCATCTATTAATGATTCAAGATAAGTGACATCTTTCACTGATATTGCCTGATACGCAGGCATAGAAAGCTCTCCCCCAACATCAAATAAACGATGTAAGCAAGGCGTTATTTGCAAGGCCAGATTTTCTAAATTAGCGACACTATTATCATGAAGATAAGATAGTAACAAGCCTAGTTGACTGTTTAACATATCTACTTCACCAATCGCCTGTATACGAGGATGATTTTTAGCCACCCTCTCGCCACTTGCTAAGCGTGTTAGCCCCTCATCGCCTTGTCTTGTGTAAATTTTTGTTAATCTGTTCATATTTACTTCTTAATTAAAGGATTATTTAATGGTAAACGCAAAGTAAAACAAGAACCTTGCCCCAATTTAGATCTCAGTGACAATTCACCTTTATGGTTATTGGTAATAATAAAATACGAGACAAACAGCCCTAACCCTGTTCCTTTGCCAACTTCTTTGGTTGTAAAAAATGGTTCAAAAATCCGTTTAGCTGTTATTTCATTCATACCAATACCATTATCTTCAACCTCAATAACGGCCCACTGATCTTGTTGAAAAAGTCGTATTTTGATTACTCCTTTTATAGTTGTCTCTCCACGCATAAAAATTGCTTGAGCAGCATTTTTTAATAAGTTGAGTAATACCTGTTCTAGTTCATTAGTTACGACATAGACGTGTTGTAACTGTTCATCCAAATCTAATTTAATTTCAATATCCTGAAAATCTGTTGACTCCCCCAAATAAAAATCAGCCTCTGCTATTTCTAAAGTCTGGTGAATGATATCTTTCAAATCAGATAAAATTAATTGGCGCTTACTACGTCTGCTAAATGACAGCATATGCGTCACAATTTTAGAAGCTCGGCTACCTGCTTGATAAATACCATCCAATAATGTTGGAATTTGCCGTAACTCCAGATAATGGTTAATCTTCTCTAAGGAAATATCCGCTTTCTTTGCTAACTGTTGGTTTTTCTCTAAAGTCAACGATAGACGTCGACGAATATTTTGAACATTGTGCAAAATAGCACCTAAAGGATTGTTAATTTCGTGGGCCATTCCCGCCGCTAATCCACCAACCGATAACATTTTTTCAGATTGTACCATCAGCTCTTGCAGATTTAAGCGATCAGTAATATCGTCAATACGAATTACTCCTCCATTAACATGCTCTCCAGCCAATGGATAGAAAGTTAAGGAGTAATGACAAACTTTTCCTTCTTGCATCCAAGAAACCCGCTCAACTTTTTCAATCTGATTGGACTCAATGCATTGTTTTAATTGCTCTGCGTAAGGTCTTAGATGAGGAAATGCTAAGAAAACAGGGTGATCAATCGCCTCTTCAAAAGAAGAACCAGATACAACAGATGCTTCTTGATTCCATTGTGTAACATACAATTCACCATCAACTGCAATTAAAGCAGAGGGCATCGAGTTAATAATATTATTTAAATAGTTCTGAAATCCCGTTAATTTTTTCTCAACCTTACTACGAACCTCTACCTCTTTAACGAGCTGATTATTCGTTTCTCTCATTTCAGAGGCTAGTTCTTCAGCCTCATCACGTGCAGTTTTTAACAGTTGCTCACGCGCTTCAATACGGCTTAGCATAGTATTAAACGCGGTAGCTAACTGTCCAATTTCATCTCGACTGTGAGGCATAACTCGTAATGCATAATTTTCTTCACGTGTCACACGTAATGCCAATGCTTCTAACTCTTGGATTGGAATCGTTATATGTCGTTTTACTTGTTTTGACAACAATAGCCATAATAAAATACTAATCACCAAAATACCCAAACTAGCGCTAATAATCCCCGTATAAAACGCTATGGGTAGGCTATTACTGGCTAGTAAAACCAATCGTCCAGACTCACCATTTTCACCTAATAAATCAGTGGAGTAGCTCGTACCAAACTGAGATATCATCCACTCATTTAAACCTGCAACATTATCAGGAAAATCTGGTGCTTTTTTTATGATAGGAAATTTCGTTTGCAAAATCCCTTGATCGTTATAAACAGCAGCACCTTTTAATGGCATGTAGTCAACCATCTGATCTAAAGCAGCATTGGCTGTTTCTTGAGAGGTTAAGAGCTGGCTACTTAATGCAGGGGTTGCATATAGATTACCCAAAGTCACCAGTCCCTGAGGAGCAATGCTTTGCTGGGTAATCCAATAACTGGCACTGATAAAAGCCAAGTTAGAAATAACAAGAATCGTAATTAATAGCACAAACAATGCTGCCATTAATTTACGACGAACAGGAAGTGTTTTCAAAAAACGGTGTAATTTATCCACGCGATAACCTGTATTCAAATATATTAATACACTATATATTGACGCAATAACCCCGTTGCGACAATACTTATTATAACGGTTGTTAGTAAAGAACAACGGCTTGCTAATAATAATGTAATGCCAAGACCTAATAGATTAGCAATATTTGTGGTTGCAAAAGTAGGAGCAATCACTGCAATGAGAACACAACCTGGCGTTGCCTCTAAGACCTTTGTTAAATGTGGATTGAGTACACGATTGCGTAACAGTAAATAACCAGTAACCCTCGTTAAATAAGTAACCACCGCCATCGTTAGAATGGTAAGTATTGAGTAAAAATCAATCATGGCTTAAGATCACAAAGGCCGTGAACAATCCTGCACAAGCACCGCATAATACATACCAAGCTCCCGGAATAAGTAAATAACTGATTACGGCCACCACAAGGCTTACAAACCAAGGAATGGAGCTAACAATACCTTTCCACATTCCTTTTAATAAGACTAAAAATACGGCGACAAATGCCATGTCAAAACCATAATAAGTAACATCGCCAATCATTGGGCCAATCAATGCCCCTACGGTTGTAAAAGAAATCCAAGTGATATAAAGCCCTAAACTTGCACCTAAATAATAATGATAATTAAATTTTGGCTTAGGTGATTTTTTTGCATCTGCAAAACTTAATGCCCAACTTTCATCACACATCAAAAATAAAGAAAACAATACTTTTCTTTTCGGTAATTCTTTTAGATAGGGTGTCAATGCGGCACCCATTAAAATATGCCGGCTATTGACTAACAATGTCATCAACGCGATAAGCAAGAGATGCGGTGGCGATGTCCATAAATTAACTGCAACAAACTCAGAGCCTCCTGCAAAGTTTACAGCTACCATAGTTGATATTTCACTCAAGAGCATTCCCTTCTGAATCGCTTGAGCTCCCAAGACTAAAGAAAATGGAATAAAACTAATCATGATAGGAATAGCGGCAATAAAACCTCTTCTAAACTCTGATTGCTTTAAAATATTAAACATTTTTATTACTCAAATATTTGTTTCTCTTTCTTAAAAACAACAATGACAGATCCAACGCTCAACAACAAAAATATTCTCTATTTGCTTCTGCCTTTAGCCAAAAGAATTATGATGGCACTCAAGCTAAAAGTAAAATCTTGTGCTATATTTAAATAATGTAAAAATTCATTTTTAAATGGCCTACGCTCCCAAAACAGTGGTCAGATAATAACGCTAAACATTAAAGAACGTAACCGTTATAGCATCATTTTACTTAGAGGCGAGAAAGATGAACTCACAATACCTCACTGATATTTCTTACCGCCACTTCATTGAAAGCGTACAAGATTATGCTATTTATATTCTAAATCTAGAAGGTGTAGTAGTCAGCTGGAACATAGGTGCAGAAAGGGCTAAGGGATATAAGGACAGTGAGATCATTGGTAAGTATTATGGCGTTTTTTATAGTCTCGATGATCAAATATTAAAAATACCAGCACAAAATCTTGACTGTGCCTTAAAAGATGGACATTTTGAAGGTGAAGGCTGGCGTTATAAAAAAGATGGTAATCGTTTTTGGGCTCATGTCGTTATAGATCCAATATATAATTACAAAGGTGCGCTTGAAGGGTTTGCAAAAATAACTAAAGACATTACCGAGCAAAAAAACTTTTTAGACAAAATTTCTTATCTCGCAAAATATGACACGCAAACAGATACATTTAATCGAAATGAGTTTTTTAATATCGCACAAAAAGGCATCAATGAGTTACCCCAGAATAAAAAACTTGCTATCTGCTTGCTAGGTGTCGATACACTCAAAGAGATTATTAACCGTAGAGGTTATCGTACAGGTGATAAATTAGCAAAAAACATTGCTGACAAAATAAAACAAAATCTCCTCCCAGATGAAATATTAGCACGCTTTAGTAACGATCAGTTTATTGCATTAAAACTATTTGATAAAAAAGAAGATATTAATCATTTCTACCGGCGTATTTATGGTTGTACGAATAGTGCCTATTCGATAGATAATCAAGATTTTTTAATTAGTGTTGCCATTGGCACATCACTCTATCCCGATGATACGGATAATCTGATTGATCTGGTTAATAATGCTGAAACAGCGTTTATTCGAGCAGATAAAAAAATAAATGACCGTATTTGCTGTTATGACAAGAAAATTGATGGGAAAACCCAAGAAGTCAAAATGCTAGCCCATGATATGTCAACCGCAATTGAAAAAAATGAGCTATTTCTTCTTTACCAACGAAAATACTCTTTAGTGCATAATGACACGTCAGGATACGAGGCATTACTTAGATGGCAGCATCCGACATTAGGGCTAATAAGTCCTGATATCTTTATTCCTGTCGCAGAAGACACAGGAAAAATAGTTCACATTGGTTATTGGATTTTAGAGACTGTTTGCAAAGAGACCCTTGCACATAAAATTAATAAAAAAGTTTCAGTTAACCTATCCCCCATTCAATTGAAGGATCCGCATTTTATTGAGAAAGTATCTCATATTTTAGAAACTACAGGTTATCCTGTCGAAAAATTAGAACTTGAGGTAACAGAAACAGCCTTTATCAATGATAAAGCCAACACATTCAAACAACTAAAAGAATTACAAGCAATGGGAATCAGTGTTTCTTTAGATGACTTTGGAACAGGCTACTCCTCGCTAAAACTACTGCATGATTTTAAATTCGATTGCATAAAATTAGACCGTAGCTTTATTAGTGATATTGAATACAATCAAAAATCAGTAACATTCTTACATAGTATTATTTCGCTAGTTAATAGCATTCATCTTCCTCTGATTGCCGAAGGTGTTGAAAATGAGGTACAACTAGACACATTAAAAGCAATTGGTTGCCAAGAAATTCAAGGCTATATTTTTGGCAAACCAGAACCTTTAAAAGAAATTTAATCATAACTCAAAACTTAATGAATAAAAAAATCAAATCAAAGAGCCTTGC
>CAYNAM010000064.1:0-14283 GCA_964395065.1 uncultured Ventosimonas sp. | reverse complement strand
AATTTTAATGGAAATATCATTTAAGTTTTGGTGCTAATTTCGGGGGATAGGTCAATTCAAAGAAAACTTGGTGGTATTGTTGTTGATGGTGCTGTTCGCGATTCAGATTATCTTGCTAAACAAACAGATATTCCTGTGTATGCCGCGGGTATTACACCTGCAGGTCCATACAAAGATGGCCCTGGTGAAATAAATACACCTATTAGTGTTGGCGGTGTTGTTGTGCGTCCTGGAGATATTCTTGTCGGTGATGATGATGGAGTTGTTGTTATAGAGCCACAATCTGCACAATATGTACTTGAACAATCAATGAAAAAAAATGCAGGAGAGGCCAAGTTAATTGAGCAAATTACGAATGGAAGTCGTGATTATTCTTGGATTGATAAAGCATTGAAAGAAAAGTCAGTACAAATTATTGATGATGTTTATAAATAGATCTATTAAGCAATTTATAGCTCACCCTGTCTAATAGTGGTGAATCATATCTATATATTTATTATATTATCTTTTAACCTAAATGCTTTATTATTAGGTTAATCTAACTAAAAGTAATTGAGAATAGGAAGCAAATTATGACCATCAAAAGAGTTTTATTTATTGCATCTATCATCATTTTTACAGCTTTTCGCCCAGCATTTGCTGGAGATAATGCAAAGCAGATACAGGGTATTTGGCAACTAGTTTCTTATAATATTGAAGTAAAAGCTACAGGAGAAAAATTCCCTCCAATGGGTGCTCATCCTTCTGGATATACTATCTTTACTCCCGATGGACGTACATGGTTTATGTTAACAGGCGATGATCGTAAGCCAGCTACAACAACCGAAGAAAAAGCAAAATTACTGGATACAATGGTTGCTTATGCAGGCGCTTATAGAATAGAAGGCGATAAGTGGATTACTTCTGTACAGGTTGCTTGGAACCCTGCATGGGTAGGTACAGAGCAAGCTCGTCAGTTTAAAATAGAGGGCGATAAGCTACAAGTATTAACTCCATGGCGTGTAATGCCTAATTGGGCTGATAAAGGAGAAACACGCAGTATTATTACTTTTGAGCGCTTTAAGCAATAGATGAAAGTTTGCAGGTCTATTGTTTATAACACTTGATTATAGACCTGCAAATTATTAATTACCTATGATTTAGATAAGGTTATCTAAATTGATTCCTAAGCTTTTTGCAATATCAAGCGCTTTACCAACAAGATTAGCATTGTCGGGTTTCGCAAGATCAGCAACTTGTTGGTTAGTGTCTTGGTTGGTAAATTTTTCTGAAAGAGTTTTGAATAAATCAATGAAGCTTTCTGATGAGTTAGGTTGCGGCGTAGAACTATCACCTAATACCTTAAGAGCCGATAGCTTTTGAATAATATCAGGAGACAAGTTAGTTAAAAACTTTTGGATCAATGTACTGGCTGCTTCATTACCGATTAAACTTTTAGCCATGCCTAAAAGTCCAGAGCCCTGATTCTCACCAGAAAGTTGACCGGCCAGTTTTGTGTATTGAGATAAAATATCACTTAAAGACATTATGATTCCTTTTTGTTTGATTAGTTTGTATAGTTGTTATGTTTTAATACCAGCGGGCTTCTCCTTCTGGGCGCTGTTTAAATCGCTTCATGCTCCACATATATTGTGTAGGCCAACGTTTTACACAGTTTTCAATAATTTGCCCCATGGTTTCTGTACCTTCTGTAAGATCTTTGCTATAGATGGTCTCTGGTGCTTCTTCAAAAATGACTTTGTAACCAGAACCGTCATCTAAGCGGATGGCGTGCCCAACAAACGCAATCGCTTTTTTTTCTGTGACCATGCTGGGTACAAATTTACTGGTTAGCGCTTGGGTTGCGAAAAAGTGTACGAATACTCCAGATGAGCGAGAGGGCTCTGGGTCTGCTGGTATACCCGCACAACCACCTCTACGTATTTCTTTAATAACACTTAAGATACCTTCTTTGGTTGAGGGAGCTACCCGATTACCCATTTGTACACGGCGCTTTTTTAAGAATTCATCAAGTTCTTTTAATTTTGGGGGGCGATAGAAAATAACAGGGTTGCAATAGCTAGAGTAATAGTGATTAAGAATTTCCCAATTACCTAGATGGCTTGTAATGCCTACAGCACCTTTGCCAGACTCAATAGCATTTTTTAAAAACTCTAAACCTTCTACTTGTTTTATGTATTTTAGGGTTTTTTCAGGTGGCCAACACCAAGCACAAGCACTTTCTGCCATAGTTTTTCCTTGATTGATAAGGGTTTGCTTGGCTAGTTTTTCTATTTCTTTGGGTGATAGCTCAGGAAAACATTTGGCGAGGTTGATTAATGCGACTTGCTTAGAGCGATTAGGAAATATCCACATAAGTAGTCCTACAAAGCCACCTACTCTTTGTACGCCTCCCCATGGAAGTAATGCTAATAAACGGATAAATCCTACAGCGAATTTGCCTCTAAATTTTTTCACGTTTTGATCTCTAATCTGTAAATTACCTCATTTATTTTAACATTTACTCAAGAATAATGGGGGGATAGATCACGTTTTATTTGTTAATGGCTTATAATAGATAAGTTAAAAATAGAGAAAGGCTAATCAGTTATGTTAACGCATCTTGCTATTCGAAATTACGCAATTGTTGAGTATCTGGACTTGGAGTTGATGTCGGGAATGACGGTCATTACAGGTGAAACAGGTGCTGGTAAATCTATTATGCTAGATGCATTAGGTATTGCTTTAGGTGATCGTTGTGATAATAGTGTGATACGTCAAGGTGCGGATAAGGCAGATATTTTAGCCAGTTTTGATTTAACCCATATTCCTGAAGCTAAAGCATGGTTAATTGAGCATGATTTGGCCAATGATGATTTATGTTTATTACGACGTGTGATTAATAAAGATGGCCGTTCGCGAGGCTATATTAACGGGACTCCTTGTCCTTTAGGCCATTTAAAGTTATTGGGTGAGTTTTTGATTGATATTCATAGCCAGCATGAGCATCAGTCACTGTTAAAATTAGAGACTCATCGTCAGTTATTAGATGATTATGCGGGGAGTACTGTTTTAGCAGATAAGGTTAAGCACACAGCATTGCAGTGGAAACAGTTGCAGCAAAAAATACATAATCTATCTAACAATAGTGCCGAGCAACAAGCTAAACAGCAATTATTAAGTTATCAGTTAGATGAATTAGAAAAGCTAGCATTGGCTGAGAATGAGGTTGAGCTGTTAGAGACTGAGCAAAAGAACTTAAGTCAGTCAGACAGTATTTTAAGCGCTTGTCAGCAAGTATTGGATATGTGTGCCAATGATGAGGCAAATATTTTATCTGTGCTTGGTGCCAGTGTTCGCCGTTTAAGTAGTTTTAAAGAACCGGTTGATGGTTTGTCAGAAGCTACGATGATGTTAAGTAATGCACAAATTCAGCTAGAAGAAGCCATTACAGAAATTAATCACTTTGTTGATCATTTTGATGTTGACCCACAACGTCAACAACAAGTGGAAGAACGTTTAGATGCGATTTATAGCCTAGCTAGAAAACATCATGTTCAGCCTAATGAGCTCCACGTATTGACTCAGCAATTAAAAGAAGAATTGGCGAGTATTGAATCAGGGGATGAGCAATTAGAAACTTTATATGAGAATTTAGAAAAGCTAGGGAAGGATTATCAAAAATTAGCTATTCAGTTATCGGCACAACGTAAAAAAGCAGCTGAATCATTGGCTAAGGCAGTTCAAAAAGAGATGCAGACCCTTGGTATGCCAGGGGGCTTGTTTAATATTGTTTTAAAAGAAATGGATTCATCAGAACCTTCCGTACACGGCTTAGAAACAATAGAGTTTTTAGTTAGTGGTAATCCGGGTCAGCCAGTTCGAGCATTGAGCAAAGTAGCATCAGGTGGTGAACTCTCTCGAATCAGTTTAGCTATTCAAGTGATTACTGCTCAAACCTCTCGTGTCCCAACCTTAGTTTTTGATGAAGTGGATGTAGGGATTGGAGGACCTACTGCTGAAATAGTGGGTAAACTACTGCGTAAATTAGGTGAGAAAGGTCAAGTTTTAACCGTAACGCATTTACCTCAAGTAGCGGCACAGGGGCATCATCATCTATTTGTTCATAAAGAGCGCACTAAAAATAGTACGCAAACGGCTGTATCTTTATTAGATCAAACCCAGCGCATAGAAGAGATTGCTAGGATGCTTGGTGGAGTTGATTTAACCAAAGAGTCTTTAGCTCATGCAGAAAAGCTATTGCAAGATTCTCAAAAATAAAGATATTTAACGCGCCTAAAGGCGTTGTATCAAACAGTATTAATTTAATTAATACATATATGGTTTTGAGATAAATAGATTCTACTAGTGAAGGATGGTACTAACGAGCTGTTTTGCTCTTTTTTCTACTTCTACAGCATTATTAGCATCAAATAGTTCATTGATTACGGCAATCAGATTAACGCCTTGTTGGGTCAATAAATGAACATTATTAAGTGTTATACCACCAATAGCACAAATAGGCAATTCGAGCTCTTTTGCTTTATTTAGAATATTAATATCCGCAGGTTTTGCATCAGGTTTTGTTTTTGATGGGAAGAACCGACCAAAAGCCAAGTAGCTAGCGCCTTCTGCTTTAGCTTGTTTGGCGAGCTCAAGACTACCATGGCACGTAGCACCAATGATAGCGTTATTGCCAAGTAATTGGCGAGCTTTTTTAATAGAACCATCTTCTTGCCCTAAGTGTAAGCCAACGGCTAATTCTTTAGCTAATAACAGGTCATCATTGATAATTAGTTGTGCATTATAATGAGAGCATAGTTGTTTGAGTGCGTTTGCTTCTTCATAGCGACGAGCTGTGTCTTGTGTTTTATCTCGGTATTGTAAAACCTGTATACCACCTTTTAAGGCTGCCTCTACATAGGGTAAAAGGCGGCCATTGGCTAATAATTCAGTATCAGTTATACCATAAAGCCCTTGTAATTTCATGAGCAGAAGTCTAATGGTAGACGACGGGGAATGTATTGGCCATGTCCAGGAGACTCAGCATCTCTCAGGGTTTTCCATGTATAATTTAATGCTGTTTCAACAGCACTGACCAGTTCTTCACCAAGAGCGAGGCGACCTGATAAAGCACTCGCCAGTGTACAACCTGAACCATGGAATTCACCAGGTAGACGTTCACAGGTAAACGTATAACGTTCCCCTTTTTGATTATACAGTCGATTGGATATGATGGGGTCTGATTCATGCCCACCTTTTATGAGTAGGTATTTACAATAAGTTAAAAGCTTTTCGGCACACTCATCGGCAGAACCATTTGGAAGTTCCGCTAAAATGCGAGCCTCTGGAAGATTAGGTGTGGCAATTGTGGAGAGAGGGAGTAGTTTTTCTCGTATTGCATAGGCAATATCCCCTTTTCCTAACGTACCACCGCCACCAGCACGTAAAACAGGATCGCATACAAGAGGTAGGTTAGGATTTTCTTTGATTATCTCTATAATGGTGTCAACCATTTCTATATTACCAAGCATTCCTAACTTGATGGCTGATATGGACATATCATTTAATACGGCATTAGCTTGTGATAATACCCATTCTCTATCAAGTACTTTAAAGTCAATAACATTCACGGTGTTTTGCACAGTTAGCGCTGTAATAGTAGGTGCTGCATGGCAGTTTTGCGCGAGTATTGCTTCTATATCTGCTTGGATTCCAGCACCGCCGCTAGGGTCATGGCCTGACAAGCAGAGTACGATAGGACGCGATGTATAATTATTATAGTTCATAAGAAATTAACACAATCTATTAAGAGTAATGAAGTAAAATATCTGATAAATTATCTTAAGTCTATCTTAAATGAATAAACAACATTTTGCTATCAAGATAAAATAGCGTAATGTGGCTAGTAAACGAGTTGTAATATTAGGAGATAAGTAATGTGTAAGTTGAGAAGGGTATTATGCACGGGATTATTAGGACTAACAGCGAGTTTATTTACATTTGCTGATGAGTCACAATTATCAACAAGCTGTCAGAATATTAAGCTTGCAGAGTCTGGCTGGGCTGATATTAGTGCAACAACAGCCATGGTGAGTGTTGTAGCTGAAGGTTTAGGACTTGATGTAAGTGTTCCTACTATTTCTGTTCCTATTGCTTTTACCAGTGTTTCAAGAGGAAAGATTGATGCTTTTTTAGGCTATTGGTCACCAACGATGGATACATTAGCAGCCCCTTATATTGCTGATAAAACAATCATCGTGCCTGAGAAGGCAAATTTAGAGGGTGCCAAATACACGCTTGCGGTTCCGACTTATGCATATGATGCAGGTCTCAAGTCATTTAGCGATATTGCTAAGTTTAAAAAAGAGCTTAATGGACAGATATTTGGTGTCGAGGCGGGTAATGACGGCAATATGCTTATTGATAAAATGATTGCTGAAAATCTTTTTGATTTAGGTGGTTTTAAGTTAAGGGAATCAAGTGAAGCAGCTATGCTTAGTCAAGTACAGCGTGCAGTTAAAGCCAAAAAGCCCATCGTATTTTTAGGCTGGGAGCCTCACCCTATGAATCGTCAAATTGATATGAAGTATTTAGAGGGGGGGGATGAAGTATTTGGTGCTAACTATGGTAGTGCTAAAGTATTTACTTTGATTTCATCTGATTTTCAAAAGCGTTGTCCAGCAGAAGCTAAATTGGTTAGGCAAATTCGTTTTACAGTCGATATGGAAAATGAATTAATGACAGATATTTTAGAAAATAAAGTGCCTGCTAAAGTAGCCGCTAGAGCTTATTTAAAAAAACATCCAGAACTATTAAAAACATGGCTAGCAGGTATTAAAAATGAGCGGGGCGAAGAGGGTATGACAGTTGTTAAGAAGTACTTAGCAAAATAACTTAATGGAACACAATTATGCATGCACTATTTCCAAAGATTAAGCCTTATGCTGTACATAAGGTGAGCGTCACTGAACCACATGTTCTATATGTAGAGGAAAGTGGTTCGCCTACTGGATTACCCGTATTATTTTTACACGGTGGTCCAGGTGGCGGATGTGATGAAAACAGTGCACGCTTTTTTGATCCAACGATTTATCGCATTATTACGTTTGATCAGCGAGGTTGTGGAAAATCTACCCCTTATGCAAGTTTGGAAAACAATACTACATGGGATTTGGTTTCTGATATTGAAGTAATTCGTCAACAGTTATTCATTGATCAATGGATTGTTTTTGGTGGTTCGTGGGGATCAACACTGGCTTTAGCTTATGCACAAACCCATCCTAGTCGAGTGTTAGGTCTAATATTACGGGGCATTTTTTTATGTCGCCCGTCAGAGATTAAATGGTTTTATCAGGAGGGTGCTAGTCGTTTATTTCCGGATTTTTGGGAAGATTATATTGCTCCTATTCCTATTGATGAACGTGATGATTTGGTTCAGGCTTTTTATAAGCGTTTAACAAGCCCCGATGAAAAGACACAGCTCGAAGCAGCAAAAGCTTGGTCTGGCTGGGAGGGGAGAACCATAATGCTTGTACCTAATGTAAAAATATCAGACACATTTCTAGAACCCAAAAAAGCGTTAGCAATGGCACGTATTGAGTGCCATTATTTTATTAATAACGCCTATTTAGAGCCTAATCAACTTTTAAAGGATATGAGCAAAATTGCTCATATTCCTGGCGTTATTGTACATGGGCGTTATGATGTTATCTGCCCATTAGACAATGCTTGGCAACTGCACAAATTGTGGACAAACAGTGAGTTAAATATTATCAGTGAGTCAGGACATTCCGCTTTTGAGCGTGGTACAGCTGATGCATTGATTAGAGCTACCTATAACATAGCTCATCGGTTATTAACGCAATTTTAGGCAGGTTATATGAAAGCATTAATACAACGGGTTACACATGCAAGTGTTTCTGTTAATAAAAAAATCATAGGTGAAATTAATACGGGTATATTGGTATTAGTTGGTGTGGAATCAGATGATACTTCAGATAGAGCTGATAAATTACTGCACAAATTATTAAATTATCGAATCTTCTCTGATGAAAATGATAAGATGAATAAATCGCTACTTGATATTCATGGTGGTTTATTATTGGTATCACAATTTACGCTAGTGGCTAATACCAAAAGTGGTTTAAGACCTAGTTTTTCAAGTGCGGCAGATCCTTTGTTAGGTGAGCAGTTGTTTAATTATTTATTAGGCCAAGCTAAACAGAAATATGACATTGTAGCAACTGGGCAGTTTGGTGCGCATATGCAAATTGATCTTATCAATGATGGGCCTGTGACGTTTTTGTTAGAAGTATAGTTTGATTTGAGACTATATATCCCTATTATTTTTTAGCATCATATTTATAGGGCTAGATTAACTTGTTATTATAGTGCTTATTTAATAAAATATTTGTATTAAAAAGCTTATCACAATAAATTTATACAATAGGTAGGTGGAATAATTGAAAATTATCATTATTGGATTGCTTATTGCGAGTGTGTTGTTTGTGCATTTTCGTGGGCGTATTCGCCATAAGTGGTCACGTCAAATAAAAGATCATTCAACTTTTTTAGCTCCCCTAAATTCCATTATCTATTTGACCTCTAAGTTACCTAGCCAACCATTTTATTCGACAGATATTTATCCTGAATTAAAGGTCTTTGAGGAAAATTGGGAAAAAATTAAGGAAGAGGGCGAACGTTTATTAGAAGCAGGTAAAGTTAAAGGCTCTGATAAATTGGATGATGCAGGATTTAACTCCTTTTTCCGTAAAGGGTGGAAGCGTTTTTACTTGAAGTGGTATGGCGATAGCCATCCATCGGCAATGGAATTATGCCCTTATACTACTGCGTTAGTCAGGGATATTCCTACGGTTAAAGCCGCAATGTTTACAGAGCTTCCCCCTGGCGCTAGGCTTGTGACTCATCGTGATCCTTACTCAGGATCTTTACGCTATCATTTAGGTTTAGATACGCCTAATGATGATCGTTGTTTTATTGATGTTGATGGTGAAAAATATTCTTGGCGAGATGGTGAGGGGGTTATTTTTGATGAGACCTATATTCATTATGCTGAAAATATGACAGATCATCGCCGTCTTATTTTCTTCTGTGATATGGATCGACCATTGAAATATCGTTGGGCTACAGCGTTTAATCATTGGGTTGGTAAAAATATTGTGGCTGCTGCGGCCTCCCCTAATGAAGAAGGGGATAAAACAGGTGCTATTAATAAAGCTTTTGGGTATCTTTATAAAATACGTGCTCGTGGTAAAGAGTTAAAGAAAAGAAACCGTTTCCGTTATTACTTGGAACAATGGTTGCTTTTACTCTTCATTATTTGGATTTTTTGGATCATTTAACCAATTATAATTATTAAGGCTATTCCTTTTCATTGATGGAATAGCCTTTTTTTTGGCATAATAGGACCGTCCTTAATCCTCTAATTAACGAATGGAAGGTGTGTAAGTGTCACAAACATCACAAAAATGTCTTACTGAGTGGACTGATCGTGAAACATTAGCCGAAAACATGATCCCGCTAGTTGGTCAATTATATCGTAAGAATCACGTCGTTACTTCTATCTACGGTGTGAGCCTAATTAACCAATCAGTTGTTTCTATTTTGCAAATTCATGCCTCAACCCAATACCGTTTTGGAAGTGAAGCTGAACTTTCAGTCAAAGAGACCTATCCGCTTTTGGTAGCTATGGCTGAATTAAACTTAGGGTCTGCTTCTATTGATCTTGGACGTTTAGCTGTTAAGTATCGAGATGAAAAATCTTTAACACCTGATGCTTTTTTAAGAAAAGAACTCGTTGATATTATTGATAAGCAAGAAGATCAACCTGCTGATTGTGGTGCTGATGTAGTTCTTTATGGTTTTGGTCGTATTGGGCGCCTATTAGCGCGTATTATGATTGAAAGAACAGGTAGTGGTGATGGCTTAAGATTAAGAGCTATTGTGGTTCGTAAAGGTTCTGAAGATGATTTAGAGAAACGTGCTAATTTATTACGTAGAGATTCAGTTCATGGCGCTTTTAAAGGAACTGTTATTGTAGATGAAAAAAATAATACACTATCTGTCAATGGCAGCTTAATCCAAATTATTTATTCAAGTGATCCGAGTAGTGTTGATTATACCCAATATGGTATTAATAATGCGATTGTCATTGATAATACAGGTAAATGGCGTGATGAAGAGGGATTAGGACAACATTTAAAATGTCCAGGTGTATCACGTGTTATTTTAACAGCTCCTGGTAAAGGAAAGTTAAAAAATATTGTTTATGGTGTTAATGATAATTTAATTACCAAAGATGATAAGATAATTTCAGCAGCCTCCTGTACAACCAATGCCATCGTTCCTGTACTAAAGGTTATTAATGATGAGTTTGGAATTGAAAATGGGCATGTAGAAACTGTTCATTCTTATACCAATGACCAAAATTTAATTGATAATTTCCATAAAGGAAGCCGTCGTGGTCGTAGTGCTGCACTTAATATGGTTATTACAGAGACAGGGGCGGCTACTGCTGCAGCCAAAGCACTTCCAGAGTTAGCAGGAAAGCTAACAGGTAATGCTATTCGTGTGCCTACCCCTAATGTTTCTTTAGCTATTCTTAATCTTAATCTTGGTAAAACGACTACCAGAGACGCACTAAATGACTATCTAAGGAATATAGCCTTACACTCTAAATTACATAGACAAATAGACTTTATTGATTCCACAGAAGTTGTTTCAAGCGATTTTGTTGGTTCTCGCCATGCGGGTATTGTTGATGCGGCAGCAACAATTTGCACTGATAATCATGCGGTATTGTATGTCTGGTACGATAATGAGTTTGGTTATAGCTCACAAGTGATTCGCATTGTTGAAAATATTGCGAATGTAAGACGGTTAGCTTTTCCTAAAGATTAAGGATTAACTATTTGCTATAAAAAAGACATGTTTTACATGTCTTTTTTATTTTAGACTAACATGCAGGCTAATAAGCGCCCTTAATTGTGCCGGTTTAATGGGCTTTTTAATAAAGTCTAACTTATCTTGTTGTATTTTTTCTACTATTTCAGGTGTATTATCTGCACTAATAATAATTGCTGGAATATCAGGGCTATTTAAATAGTTACGTATCCATCTGATAAGCTCAGTGCCTGTATAGCCACTATCAAGATGATAGTCGATGAGTAAAAGTTGTGGTCTAAAATCCTTAGCAAGGATTTCTTCACATTCTTTCTGATCTTTTGCTGTCATAACATTGCATTGCCAACGAGAAAGTAGCGTTTTCATCCCAATTAAAATGGATTCTTCGTTATCCACGCATAGTATATCGATTGTTTTAATATTAGATACAGGCGTAGGAGGTAATAGGGGTATATCATTATCTTTATTGTTAGAACGCTGTGGTGGTTCACTAACAGGGACTGTTACACTAAATACACTACCTTTTCCTATCCATGAGCGTACAGTAATAGGATGATTTAGTAATTTACAAAAACCATCGGCAATGGCTAGTCCTAGCCCAAGCCCTTTCTCCGCACGGGTCTGATGACTGTCTAAACGTTTAAACTCTTCAAAAATAATTTTTTGCTTATCTTCAGGTATTCCTTGTCCTTGATCCCATACTTCAATGCGGATATAACCTTTTAAGCGGCGCGCACCTAAGATAACGCGCCCTTCTCCATAGCGAAAAGCATTGGTCAAAAAGTTTTGTAATATACGTTTTAAGAGCTTTGTATCTGTTTTAACAAAGGCATGACAAATATGGACTTTAAATGAAATATCATCAGGTATTAAGGCGGAAAATTCTTTATTAATTGTATCGAATAGTACTTCTAAAGAAACAGTTTCATTTTTTGGGACAATACGACCACTTTCGAGTCGAGAGATGTCTAATAAATCAGAAATAAGTTCTTCTGCTGATGAAAGCGAAAGTTCTAAATGGTCTATTAATGATTTTGCTGATGAAGGCAATGTTTCTTGTGATAAAGATGATGCAAATAGCCTTGCAGCATTTAATGGTTGCATTAAGTCATGACTAACTGCGGCCAAAAAGCGAGTTTTTGATTCGTTGGCTTGTTCTGCATGACTTTTTGCTTTTATGAGAGCTGTATTAAGTTCAGAAAGTTCTTTGGTTCTTGCATCAACGCGCTGTTCTAGATGTTCATTTGATTCTTGTAGTTTTCTCTCTGCTTCACGATAGGCTGTAATATCAGTAAAGCTCGTCACGAATCCACCGCTTGGCATTGGATTGCCAATAATTTCTATGACACGACCATTTGGAAAAACACGCTCTGATTTATGGGCAGAACCAAGGGATAACCATTTTAATCGCTTAATAACAATTTCATCAATAGATCCAGGGCCACACATACCCCGTGTAGCATTATAATAAATAATGTCGCCGATGGGTTTTCCAACAGTTATAAAATCTTCAGGGTAATCGAACAGATCCATGTAGCGTTGATTCCAAAAGACGAGCTGTAACGACTTATCAATAACACTGATTCCTTGGTCGATATGTTCTAATGCACCTTGTAGTAAGGAGCGATTAAAGCGTAAAACTTCAGAAGCCTCATCCGCAATTAATAAGACATCTTCCATTTGCATTTCTTTGCCTTCAATGGCTGAACCAACCATTGCCCTAGCAGTTGAACTTCCAAGTTTTTCAGCAAGCAAATGCTCTGTGTAGTAAATTAACTCTGGTGTTGCTTTATTATTTAAGACTAACGGTATTTTTTGTTCTTTTGCAAAGTTTTCAAAGAGGGTTAATGTTTTTTTATCGCCGATAAATCGAGCAGCAATAAGTAATAAGTCTTCTACAGTAACTACAAAAGCATTTGAGCCTTGATTATAGCCATTTTGATTGATAAATTTTGTGGCTTGCCAATACTCAGCCGCACGTTTTTTTGATAGTAATGAAAAAGTAAAAAATACAGTAAAGTTGATAATAAAAGCTAATGTGGTACAAAAAGTGATATAAGATAGGTTGAAAGGAAGTGATGCTGCTAGAGTCTCTAGAATAGAGTTTGTGGCAAACTGCGAAATATCATGCTTTAAAAGCAAAGGGAATAGTAATGTAATCGCCCAAAAACTGATACCAAGTACAATCCCAACAATGACGCCTTGTTTGTTGGCAGATCGCCAATAAAGTGCTCCTAGCATAGCAGGAAATAATTGAACAAGCCCTGCGAAGGATATCCAGCCAATATCACTCAGTGTTGTTTGATAGGATAGGCAAAGATGGCAAATGAAAGCCAGCACTAAAATGATAATAATTGATAGCCAACGAAATGTTTGTAGCTGAAAAAAGGACGGGCTGGACAAAGATAGTGAGTAGTTACTAAAAAAAGTCTGGTTTATTATTCGGGATAGAGAAAAGCAACAAATAATAGTGGTACCGGCAGTGGCAGCAAAGCCTCCTAATAAAGTTAGTAGAATTAAAACATTGGATTTTTCATATATAGGTAAAACAACAAGCCAATACTCACCCCCAATATCTTTAATCATTAAATGACCAATAATGATAATAGGTACGGTACAAAAAACAATAATTAATAGATAGAATAAAAATATCCAACGTGCAGTATAAAAATCTTTGACTTTTTGCTCTTTGGCGATATTTGTTTGGAAAAGATAAATAATACAAATACCAGCCATCATGGATATCAGTGTTTGAAATATAAACTCAGCTAAATTAAATTCTTTAAAAAATATAGATTTAGTTACTGAGTAAATATCAATAGTTAAGTTTTGAACAGTGAAATTCTTGTAGAATAGATAGCAAGCAAGAAGAGCTACAGAGATAAACGCAATGGCTTTTAAAAAAGCGCCGATTGATGCGATGAGTAACAAGCTCTTGTATTTATTTTGAACAAGGTTTTCTTGCCTACCAGATATAAGAATAATTAAAAAGGCTAGGCACATGGTGACAGCCAAGACTATATAATTAATGGCTGTTATTGAGTAGTCACTATCATACTCAAAAGTGATAGAAAGTAGTGTAGTCACTGCCCTTAATTGTAAGGCAATATAAGGGATAAAAATAAGAATACAGACTAATGTTATCACAATAGCAAGTGCTTTAGAGTTACCATAACGTTTTTCTAAAAAGATAGGAATAGAGGGTATATTTTCTTTATGACTAATAACTAGAATTTTAGTGAAAAAACGATGAAAAAAAATAAGAACTATAAAGGGGCCTAAGAAAAGGGGGAGATAAGTCCATGGTTCATTATCAGCAGACTCGAGTGCGCCTAAGTAAATCCAACCACTGCTATAGGCTGTAAAAGACAATCCATA
>CAYNAM010000063.1:0-14450 GCA_964395065.1 uncultured Ventosimonas sp. | reverse complement strand
AAAGCCCAAGGGTTGTACTATCTAGACTAACCGCTTCAGTTAAATCTAGCGTAACTGCTTTAAACTTCTTTTCAGCAAATAATTTAGATACAGCAGTATCAAGTGCTGTACAAAGCGTTAGGCGAACTTCACCTGCCAACTTTAAAATGAACATTTCGCCTTGTTCAGTATACTGGATCTTCCCTGTAGAATGGTCAATACTCATAAAGCCTTTCCGCGGATAAATAATAATGATATATCATCTGGCGATGCCTCTAATGCTGTCATACCTAACGCATCAGATAAGGACTCAAGTGAACCATCATGTTCAGCAATAAGTTTAGGAAGCATTGCTTCTTTTTCCTTAAGGTCACTACCAGGTAATAAATCCAAAATACCATCAGATAATAATGTTAACGTATAGCTTGTAGGAAGTTGCATTTTGATATCTTCAAATACAGCATCCTCAAACAAACCAACAACTTTACCAGTTCCCTCTAAATAATGTCCTTTACCTTCACTGCATAAAACGGGCAAAGGTAAATGCCCGCCCATCGTGTAGGTGAGTGTATTATCATTTTCATTAATAATACCCATCACCATAGTAACATGTTTTCCTATTTTACTGTTAATTAGACCTTCATTGATATGTCCAAGTAAAATAGATGGTTTTAAATCTTTCACTAAACCTTTACGGTGTAACCTATAAAGCCAACTGGTCGTAATAAACTTAAGTAGCACCGTCGCAAATGCTGAAGATGCGCCATGGCCTGAAACATCAGCCAAGTAAAAGAAAACCTGCTCCTCGTCAATACGAAAATAATCAACAAAGTCGCCTGATAAATAAAGGGATGGAATCACTTTATGCGCAAAATGTAAGTTTTTGGTATCCCATGGTGTCACAGGCAACATATTCATTTGCGCTAAGTGGCCCGCATCTTGATCTTCTTTTAATAAATTAAGACTTTCTTGCAATTGCTGTTGATAACGTTGATTCTCTTTTTCCAGTCGAACTCTTCTTAAACTACGCTTTATTGAGTGTTCAAGTACAGCCAAATCCTCAATAGGTTTGATTAAATAATCAGCAGCCCCTAAGCGCAAGGCTTCAACTGCATCATTCATGACCCCAGCGCCAGATACAACAATAACAGGCATTTCTGGATCGATATCAACAACCTGACGAATTAAATCGATCCCACCCAACTTGGGCATGCGTAAGTCACAAATAACAAGATCAGGATGCTCGCTTTTAAACATTGCAAGCCCTTGCTCTCCATCAACTGCTTGAAGCACTGTAAAGCCACTATCCTCTAAATAAGCAGCTATACTGGCACGCACCACTCTATCATCATCAATTATTAACAAGGTGGCTTGAGCATTTGGCATAAAATTAACTCAACACTTAACTAAAATGGACTCATAGTTTACCTTAAAAAAGATAATAACGGAAAAGTATGCCTATCTTTTTTGTTTCAATACTAACAACTTGTTAATAATTAGCAAGTTATAATATATGAATATGCGCTGACTCCAAACGCTTTAAGCGCTGTTTTAAATATTGATTATCAGCATTCAAATGCTCTATTTGTTCCAACAAGTTAACAGCTAAAGCTGTTGCCAACCAGTCCAACTCCAGATCTCGCTGCAAGCGGACAGCTTTTCTGATAAGCGCCACATCATTGTCAGTGAAAACCCAATCTATCACAGACTCACCTTTAGGCTTAACAATACCATACGCAACAATCTCAGTAAGGCAGTGTTCTGAGATATGAACAGCACGACATAACTCCTCTACATTACACATGATAACGGTAACCATTATGTTCTATCCCCTTTTTGCACGTGGATCAAAAGGATTCTTTTCTGCTAGCTCCCTCCATAAAGCTTTTGACTCTTCATTTAGTGTTGCAGGCATCACAATCTTTAACACAATATAAAGATCACCAGCTTCCCCTTCTTTTTTCTTTGGCAAACCTTTACCTTTCACCCTAAACTTTTGCCCCGACTGGCTATTTTCTGGCACATTAATACTAATTACACCCGTTAATGTAGAAGCATTAATCTTAGCACCCAATGCTGCTTCCCATGGTGCAATAGGCAAAGACAACGTTAAATCATGCCCCTGAACATCAAAATTAGGGTGTGGTGCAAACTCAATGGTTAAATAAAGATCACCACTCTCACCACCACCAATACCAGAAGCCCCCTGTCCTTTCAAGCGAATCCGTTCACCCGAAGTGACACCACGGGGAATCTTAATATTCAATGTTTTTGTTACATCAGCCTGACGTTGGCCATTAGCATCATAACTAGGTACCTTATAACTAACCGATTTAGCTTGACCAGAAACGACCTCCTCTAAGAAAACAGGCAACACCATTTCAATATCTTGCCCTTTTCTTTTAAAAGAAAAGCCAGAACCACCTCTACCAGTAGAACGACCGCCACCAAAAATAGACTCAAAGAAATCTGAGAAATCTCCCATATTGCCATCTGTCTCAAAATGGAAGCCCCCCCCAGCCTGACCATTATTGCCCTGCCTAGTTCTAGATTGCCAATTACCACCTTGCTGCGCATACTGACGTAATTGATCAAACTCAGCACGTTTTTCTGGGTTTTTTAATACTTCATAGGCTTCAGCAATTTCTTTAAATTTATCTTCAGCACCTTTTTCTTTATTTACATCAGGATGATACTTACGCGCCAACTTACGATATGTTGACTTAATCGTTTTATCATCAGCCGTAGGCTCTACACCTAAAACTTTGTAATAATCAATAAATTCCATCGTTGTAATAACCCTCAAGTTTTTAAATAAAATGGGTACTACGTCTTCATTATTCAAGGGTAATCATACAATATCAACCTTGACTTACTATTACAGTAAGACCATAGAATGAGTCATTGGTTTTAAAAAAATCAATAATATTTTTACGAAATAATGCTATATACCATTAAATGTTCTATGACTATTTTCTATCTATACCCAAACAATAGTTACACTATAATCAACACACACTCAAAACATCAGGATGAATTAACCATGAAAAAGATATTAACCACAGGTGTTATACTTTTAACACTATTAGGCTGCAACAATAGCGAACCAAAAAAAACAGAAACAAACGAAAACTCAACCACCAACAATCTCGTTACCGCCACAGATAATGTTAAAGAGACGGCTGTCATAGTTGCCAAAAAAGCTGAAAAAGGTGCTGAGGATATAACCGTTAAAGTAACTGATAAAACAGTTGAAACTTGGGATAAATCAAAAGAAACTACTACCGAAGTTAAAGATAACCTAACAAATAAAACAACCGAAGTTTGGGATAAATCAAAAAAGGCAGCCTCTGATGCAAAAAATGAAACTGATGAGTTTATAAAAACAGAATCAGAAAAACTAAAAAATGAAACCCAAGCGCTCAAACAAAAAGCTGAAGAAAACCTATAAATGCTCTACTTTTAGCAGTTATCCATCTAAATCTGACTAATGATTAGTCAGATTTTTAAATACATCAAATTTAAGACCATCATCATTCATTTATATTGCTGAATAATTTTAATCAATCTCTGTGCGTGCAGCGTTGCTCTGCTCCTAACTTCCGATTCAGAACACCCAGAAACAGTCGAAATACCATATAATGCAACATAACTCAGATAATTCATCTGAGCATACTCAGCGGACTTTTTAACTGACTGAAGAAAATCGTCTACTAAAAATCGATCCTTTTCTTTAAAATTAACCTCCGGTTGCCCTATCGTCAAACTTGGAAGAAGATATTTACCTTGTAACTTATAACCTTGAGCACCATAAGCAAACTGATAAGTAAAAACCTCATCAAACCAAATTTTAAGGATAGCAGGCATATTAAACCAATACATAGGATATTGAAGAATAACCAAATCATGGGCTAATAACGCTGCTTGTTCCGCCTTAACATCAATCTGATAATTAGGGTACAACTGATGTATGTTACGGATTTCTAAATCCAACTCTTCTTGACTGACAATGTCACTGATTGTTTTATTAGCAATTGAATGCTCAAACTGTGGATGCGCTAAAATCATTAATGTCATGCTATTTTCTACCTATAAAATTATAAGAGCCATATACAAATTACACAGCTAAAAATAGTTTATAATCATTATAAAAAATAGCTAGACCTATCAAAATAGAGAGTATAAGCAAAAACATGACACACATAAATACCTGTCAAATACTACATCATGGCAAAAGCTATCATTGCAGCATTAGCATGGCAATGGACTTAATAGGCGGAAAATGGAAAGGCGTCATTCTTTACTACCTAAAAGATAAAAATAAACGATTCAGTGAACTACGAAAAAACATACCCAACATCACAGAAATGACACTCAGCTTACAACTTAAACAGCTAGAGAAAGACGGCTTAATTTCCAGAACGGTTAAAGGCAATAAACCACCTCTGTGCGTTACCTATGCCCTAACTCCATCAGGTTCATTACTAACGCCCATTTTAGACTCATTATCTTCATGGGCAAAAGACATATCAACAAATACTCAATACGAAACCTCTTCACTAAAATAAAAAAGCCTAACGCAGAAAAAATACCAAAATAATGAGGAAATGATTTGACAATAAAACATCAGCAACATAAAATACCCAACCTCTATGGCCGGGTGGCAGAATGGCTTATGCAGCGGATTGCAAATCCGTCTATGCCGGTTCGATTCCGACCCCGGCCTCCATATTGAAAAGCCTGTATTTTAATAAATACAGGCTTTTTTATTTCAAAACAACAATAGCTTTTGAGCATTAAAAATCTAACTTATAATTTAAAATATCAGCCCCATTCTAACCAATAAAAAAAGAAATATTTAATACACAGATAGATCGCCTATAATGAAATAAGGCCAAATTAATAGCTTATTTTTTGTCCAATAAATAAGAAAAGCATACCCTAGGGCATTTTTTATTATGTCAATAACTGTCATTAATTGATAAGCTAATATACAACCTAACAAAAGGACTCGTAAAAATGAATAAAGCGTTATTATTAACGTTCTTAAGTTTTTGCAATATTGGTGCATTCGCGGGCGATCAGTGCCAAATAATAACAAAAGAACACACTTACAAAGAATCAAAGGATTTAACTTTTACTAATCAATTGGCCAATAAATTAACCTTTACTGTACCTCAACCTAACAAAATGATCTATGACATTAGTTCGCCTATCCTTATTTACAATAAAGATAAATACATTGGCTATCAAATGATCGAAGAACCATTCGATAAAAAAGATAACTTAGCCAAACAATTAAAAAACAAATGGGGGTTTGTATGTGATACGCCCGTCATTGCCTTAACGGTCAATAATTATCAGGTACTTATACTTGATAGCCAAGGAGTTAATAGCGCCTTTAAAAGTGTTTTTATTATCCCTAAAAGTAATAATTATTTTTATTTATTAAGTTTTAAGGGGTTCACAGTACAAGAGTTTAATAACATCATCGCCACGTTAAAACAAGGAGCGTAACATGGGCCAACTAAATGATTTATACACGACTGAAAACATGCATAAAATATTATCGAAATGATAGGAACCCGAGGCGAAAAACTGTGACATTGGAGACAAATTAGTTTTGTACGCTGCTCAGATGACTCAGGAAAGCCAAAACTGCAGCACGTTAATTGGTTTTGCTCCTAACCCATCTGACCCAGTAGGAGCTATTAAGTCATTAACTACCGTAGTGATACAAGAGATTAAAGCACTAATAAAAAAAGTAGCAAGCGATGATCATGCAATCGCATGCTTAAAGGGTGTTGCTTATCAAAAGAAATTTGAAGTCTATATGATAAAAGATGGACAATAACCTCTTCAAATTGCTCACATAGTGCTATAAATAAAAACATCATTAATAGAATGGTGTTTTTTTATCTACAAAATAGCAAATTAAAGCCTCTAATAAAATGCTCACTCAAAAAAATCTAAAACAAAATATACTTACCCATTCCTACCGAGGTGCTTTACATAAAAGAATTGTGAAATTAGGCGAGCAATGGACAATCCCTAAATAAAATGGCTGCTCGCCATCAAGTTAACAAGCAGCCACTCTAAAACCTAGTGAGATACAACTACACTAGACTCAATCTCTTCCTCAACACTTTTATCATTCCCTATCAGACGGTAGCACAAAGCACCAATGACCCCACCTATTATGGGAGAAATCCAGAAAAGCCAAAGCTCAACTAAAGCCCACCCGCCTTCATATAAGGCTACGCCTGTACTTCTTGCAGGATTAAATGAAGCATTACTTACGGGGATCGCAACTAAATGCATAATGATTAAACAAAGCCCTATCGCAATCGGTGCTATATTAGCAGTAACTCTCTTATCCGTTACCGCCATAATAACAAACAAGAAAATGGCAGTAAGCACTAACTCACATATAAAAGCTGCCGCCATAGAATAACCGCCAGGAGAGTGTTCACCATATCCTGTTGAGGCAAAACCACTATCTAACGTAAAATCGGCTTGGCCTGTTGCAACCAAATACAACACGCCACCTGCCACCAAACCTCCTACAACTTGAGAAGCAATATAAGGGATTATTTCTCTTATATTAAAACGACCACCAGCCCATAAACCTATCGTCACGGCTGGATTAAAATGCCCACCAGAAATATGACCTACCGCGTAAGCCATAACTAAAACAGCAAAACCTGCTGCTAAAGCGACCCCTATAAAACCAACACCAAGGCCTGGATACGCAGCACTCATGATTGCTGTTCCACAAACACAAAAGACTAGCACAAATGTACCAACGAACTCTGCAAGATACTTATTCATTTCATATATTCCTTTATCTTTATACTTTTAGATATTTTTTTGCACTTTACCTGCTATCCAATTAAATCTAATAACTATTTTTGTTATTAACTGCTAAATAATAAAGTGCTTGACGCAGGCTATTCTTTTTAATGTCAAAAAAATGTCAAAAAGATGTTACTTTTTGACAACAGTTTAAAAT
Organism: uncultured Ventosimonas sp.; assembly: GCA_964395065.1. Classification (GTDB taxonomy): domain Bacteria; phylum Pseudomonadota; class Gammaproteobacteria; order Pseudomonadales; family Pseudomonadaceae; genus Entomomonas. The sequence continues at coordinate 7,459 of CAYNAM010000063.1, read as the reverse complement.
GATTATTAGTAATAATATGTAAATATAATGATTAGCATTCACAAAAATACAACTAATTGATTTTACGAAATAAATAAAACAAAAAATCACTTTCCAACAAATATCTCAGCAATAAAAAAACCTCTTTATTTATTACTATATATTTCAATAGCATGAAATATAAATCATTCCTATCTGTTTATAAATAAAAGTTCTCGTACCAAATGTGGCAAACTTAATTAATACATCACATAATCAAATCAAACCACAATGTTAATTCACAGCATAAAAAGATAAGATACTAAAATTACTCAATGAAACTATAAATAAAATGGAGAAATGATTTATTTTCCAGAGAAATACCCAGAAATAAAAAACCCTGTATACATTTGTATACAGGGTATATATGGCGGAAGCGCAGAGATTCGAACTCTGGGAGGGCGTTAACCCTCGCCGGTTTTCAAGACCGGTGCTTTAAACCAACTCAGCCACACTTCCGTTTGGTCGCGCATATAATACTCGATTGTTACAGTCTGTCAAATATTTTCTATTGTTTTTTTTAAATAAGTCTATATTATTTACATAACGAGGATAAAATACTAATAATTTATAAAGATATTTTTTACCACTAAAGGGGATTTTTTATGAACAATCGTTATGACTCTCATGAGCCAAGAACGTATACAGTAGCTAGTGATAATTACATTGATCACATTGATCAATCACAAGTCACTAAAGTTTTACGTAATACATACTCATTACTCGCAATGACCTTAGCATTCTCAGCATTAACATGCTACACAGCGATGTCTATGAATGTGCAACGACTTCCATTTTGGATTTTATTAATTGGTACTTATGGTCTAATGTTTTTAACCATGAAGTTAAGAAACTCTATATGGGGCTTAGTAAGCACTTTTGCCTTTACTGGCTTTATGGGCTTTACATTGGCGCCTACACTTAATATGTATTTATATATGCCTAACGGTGCAAGTGTAATCACTTCGGCTTTAGGTTTAACTGCCTTTGCATTTTTAGGGTTATCTGCATTTGTATTAATCACACGTAAAGATATGAGCTTCTTAGGTAATTTTATTACTGTTGGCTGCTTCATACTGCTTGGCGCTATGGTTTTAAGTTTCTTTACCAGCATTCCTGGTTTATACTTAGCGTTAAGTGCTGGTTTTATTCTATTCTCTTCTGCAGTTATTTTATACCAAACTAGCGAAATCATTAATGGTGGCGAAACCAATTATATTATGGCGACGATTACATTATTCGTTTCTATTTATAATATTTTTGTTAGTTTGTTAAGCATTTTAGGTGTTGCATCTAATGACTAAGTATTAATCATTAAAAGAGCCCGCTATGCGGGCTTTTTTTGTATGGGTATTTATGAAGTTTACAATTGCTATTTACTCTCCTCCCCAAAGCCCTGCATCAAGAAGAGCCTTACGTTTTTCTCAAGCAGTTATCGCTTCGAAACATAGCATAAAGCGCTTATTTTTTTATCAGCAGGGTATTTACAATGCTGTTAGTAGCCTTGTTATACCACAGGATGAGCTAGACATTCACCAAGAATGGCAATCTTTCATCGAAGAAAATAAGCTTGATGCTGTTGTTTGTATTGCCGCTGCTTTAAGACGTGGCCAGTTAGATGTAACAGAGGCTAAACGCTACAAAAAAGTGGCAGCTACTATTTCAGCACCTTGGCAATTAGCTGGCTTAGGACAATTACACGAGGCAATTCAAGAAAGTGATCGTTTCATTACTTTTGCAGGAGATGTTTAATGGTTAAGTCAATGTTAATTATTTGCCAACAACCTCCTTGGAGTAATTCAACAGTTAGAGAAACGCTTGATTTAGCATTAGCAGGTGGAGCTTTTGACTTACCCATTAGTTTATTATTTTTAGAAGATGGCGTTTTTCAACTCGTAAAAAATCAACAACCTCAGGTTATTGAGCAAAAGAATATAACCTCTAATTTACAGGCATTACCCTTATTTGGCATTACAGAGGTTTTCGTTGTTGAACAGCATCTACATGCTCGTGGCCTAAACAATCAACAGGTATTCGAATCTGTTAAATTTATCCAACAAGAAGCGTTAAGCTCGCTTTTAATACATTATGATACTGTGATTACTAGCTAATGAATACTTTACACTTACTCAATAAAAGCCCGTTCTTAAGCAATACATTTACTAATGCTCTAACATTTGCTCACAAGCATGATGGTATTTTATTAACGGGTGATGCAGTGTATGCCTTACAACCCAATACCTCTTTTTTAATGAAGATAAAGCAGTTATCCGTTACAATTTATGCATTAAATGAAGATATATCAGCTAGAGCTATCCAACCAGTCTTACATGATATTATCGCTATTGATTACTCAGTTTTTGTTAGGCTTTGTACGGAATATGAAAAGGTTGTCACTTGGTCATGAAATTAACGGTTAATCATCAAGAAATCATACTGGATGACGAAGGATATTTAGTCAATCTTCAGGATTGGTCGCCGGATGTTGCCAATGCCTTAGCAGCACTAGAATCCATCACAATGACACCATTACACTGGCAAGTTATCGAGCTATTACGCACTTTTTATCAGCAATACGAGCTATCGCCCTCAAACAGACCGCTGATTAAATATTTAAATCAGCAATTACCCACACAACAAATCAATAGTTTGACATTAAATTTATTATTTAATGGTAGTCCTGCTAAACTAGCGGCTAAATTAGCAGGACTACCTAAACCGACAAATTGCTTATGACTAGTAAAATGATGCAATCTAATACCACAATAGAACACCCTTTTGCACAATATATACGTATCTTGGGCAAAGGCCAAAATGGATCGCGCCATCTCACCCTTGATGAAGCTGAAACAGCCATGTCAATGGTGCTTAACAATGAGGTTGAAGCTGTTCAACTAGGTGCTTTTTTACTGCTATTACGTTATCAATTAGAAACACCTGAAGAACTTGCAGGCTTTACAAAGGCTGTACGAAAAAAAATACAGGCACCTAATTTCGCACTTGATATTGATTGGCCGACCTATGCGGGTAAAAAGAGACATTACCCTTGGTATTTATTATCGGCCAAACTTTTAGCAACACAAGGTATTACTATTCTGATGCACGGTGCAGGTGCACACACCGCAGAACGCTTTTATACCGAACAATTTTTATCTCTATTAGCCATTAATCACTGTAACAATTGGCAAGACGTTGAGTTTAGCTTAAAAGAGCAACACATTGCATTCATAAGCTTAGGAAGTTTTTCCCCTAAACTTCAAGAAATCATTGATCTAAAATCACTATTAGGTGTACGCTCTCCAGTGCACTCACTGGTTAGGTTAATCAATCCATTACAAGCACGCTGTAGTTTACAAAGTATTTTTCATCCTAACTACCAATCCATTCATCAAGAAACTAGCCAGTTATTAGGTGATACCAGTATTATTATTAAGGGAGAAGGTGGTGAAAATGAAGTAAGAGCGGATAATATCAATATATTATTAGGCACACAACAAGGTTCACCATGGGAAGAAACATGGCCTTCACTATCAGAGCAACGCTTATTGAAACCGCCCCAACTCTCACCTGAATACTTTATGTCTGTTTGGCAAAAAAAGATACAAGATGAATACGCTGATTTAGTAATACCTGCTACTATAGCACTTGCTTTACGAGGCTTAGGCACTTCGCAGCAGGAAGCATTAAAAGAAGGTATGCGATTATGGCAGTTGCATACAAGTGATTAGAAATGTCGCTATTAGATCCTAAATATATTAAAAAATATATGCAATATTGGAGTTGTTATGATTAGTAAATGTCTTTTTCCTGCTGCGGGTTATGGTACCCGCTTCTTACCTGTCACCAAAGCCATGCCTAAAGAAATGCTCCCTATTGTGAATAAGCCTCTTATTCAATATGCCGTTGAAGAAGCTAAAGAAGCCAATTTAGGACACATGGCTATAGTGACAGGCAGAGGAAAAAGAGCACTAGAAGATCATTTCGATATCAGTTATGAGTTAGAAAAACAAATCGCAGGCTCATCTAAAGAGTATCTATTAAATGGTATTCGCGATTTAATTGCACATTGCACCTTCTCCTATACCCGCCAAATTGAAATGAAAGGTTTAGGTCATGCAATACTTACAGGCAAGCAGCTGATAGGCGATGAGCCTTTTGCTGTAGTATTAGCTGATGACTTATGCATGAACCTTGATGGTGAAGGTGTTTTAAGCCAGATGGTAAAACTTTATAACCAGTTCCGTTGTTCTATTGTTGCCGTTGAGGAAATTCCTAAAGAAGAAATTAGCCGCTATGGTGTCATTGAGGGTAAAATGATCAGCGATGGCTTATATACTGTGACTAATATGGTTGAAAAACCTTCTCCAGAAGAGGCTCCTTCAAACCTTGCCATTATAGGCCGTTACATTCTAACCCCTGATATTTTTAAAATATTAGAAAATACGCCGCCAGGCAAAAATGGTGAAATACAAATTACTGATGCACTTTTAACACAAGCAAAACAAGGGTGTGTGATCGCTTATAAATTTAAAGGCCGCCGTTTTGACTGCGGAAGCGCAGAAGGGTTTATTGAAGCCACAAATTTTTGTTATGAAAACTTTTATAAAAAGAATTGCTAAGGACATCTAATGAGTAAGTTAACCTGTTTTAAAGCCTATGATATTCGTGGCCAACTCGGTACACAATTAAATGAAGAAATAGCCTACCGTATTGCACGCGCTTTTGCACAATGGCTAAAACCGACCTCAATTGTTTTAGGTGGTGATATTCGAGCAACATCAAGTAGTTTAAAAGCTGCATTAGCCAATGGGTTAAGGGATGAAGGTGTCGACGTAATTGATCTAGGACTTACAGGAACTGAAGAAATTTATTTTGCCACAACTTATCTTAAAACCTCTGGAGGCATAGAGGTTACTGCATCTCATAACCCCATCGATTACAACGGCTTTAAGTTTGTTCGTGAAGAATCACGTCCTATTTCATCTGATACGGGGCTTAAAGAAATACAAGCTCTCGCAGAAACACTGAGCTATGACTTGGTTGATGGTAAAGATCCCTCTATAGATGTATCTACACGAGGCAAATACGAGCAAGTCAATACACGTGAAGCCTATGTAAAACACCTCCTATCTTATATTGATTTAACTGCACTCAAACCTTTAAAGCTGGTTGTCAATCCTGGTAATGGCGTCGCAGGCCCAACCATTGATGCGCTAGAAAAAGTACTAAAAGCAGCCAGTGCACCCATTGAATTCATAAAAATCAACTTTGAACCCGATGGTACATTCCCTAATGGAATACCTAACCCCATTTTAGTAGAAAATCGTGATGTAACACGTAATGCTGTTTTGCAACACAAAGCAGATGCAGGGATTGCTTGGGACGGAGACTTTGATCGCTGTTTCTTATTTGATGAGCAAGGTCAATTCATTGAAGGATATTACATTGTTGGTCTTTTAGCAGAAGCCTTCTTACAAAAAGAACAAGGTGCCAAAATTATTTTAGACCCACGTATGACATGGAATACTTTGGAAATTATCGATAAAAACCAGGGACATGCGGTTAAAACTAAGGCAGGCCACGCTTTTATCAAAGAATCTATGCGTAATCACGATGCTATTTATGGCGGAGAGATGAGTGCTCACCATTATTTCCGTGACTTCTTCTATTGCGACAGTGGCATGATTCCATGGTTATTAGTCATTGAATTAATGTGCCGTAAGCAAAAACCATTATCGGCCTTAGTTAACGAACGAATTACAGCTTATCCCTCATCAGGTGAAATCAACCTTACCGTTTCTGACTCTAAAAAAGTTATCGATGCCGTTGAGAAAAAATACAGTCCTTCCGCAATACAAATTGAGCATATCGATGGTTTAGGTGTCGATTATGAAAATTGGCGATTTAATCTTCGCTCATCCAATACAGAACCTGTTATTCGTCTTAACGTTGAAAGCCGACAAAACCCCAAATTATTAAAAGAAAAAACCGAAGAGCTACTAAGCTTTATTAAAAGTATTTAACGCATGGTGAACTATGGCTCACAATAAAGTTATAGTTCACTATAAAGCTTCTGTATGAAAAAGTTTAACGAATACTGTAAGATTAACTTATAATTTGGATTTAAGTTAAAATACAACGCTACATATTATGCTAAAAAAAACGAACTTATCAGATAACTCTTACAGTATTCCTTCTAAAAAAGAAGTAGGGCTGGTAGCTTTTTTGCGTCGTAATCAACAACGCCTTGGCATCATATTCACAATCATTGTATTTATACTGGCACTCACTGCATTTGCTCACTTAGTAGAAGACATTGATCGTCAAAGTCTTTCCAATGCGTTCAATAATGTTTCATGGTTTACTATTGGTATTGCTGTACTTGCCGCCATGACAAGCTATGGAATGATCTTAGGCTATGAGTGGTCTGCTAGTCGCTACGCGGATGCAAAACTTTCCATACCCACGTTAGCACTGGGAGGATTATCAGCCGCAGCCATAGGGAATGCACTAGGTTTCTCCATGCTAACAGGGGGTTCTGTACGTTACCGTACTTACAGTAAGAAAAACATTCCAGCCATTGCCATTATTCAAATGACTGTATTTGCTAGTCTCTCATTAGGGGTAGCACTCCCCCCTATTGCAGCTATCATGGCATTTACTGATATCCACTACTCAGCCAAAGCTTTACATATCAACGAAGCATTACTAATTATTATCGCAGGCACTATTATTGCTGGCTATGCTATTTTTCTAGCCATTGCTAGCCGATTTATTTCAAAAGAACACCCATCTATTGATAGCCGATACCTTTGTTTAGGCCCCCTTAACCTGCGTGTACCCAACCTACGGCTGACGTTATTACAATTTGTAATCACTTTTTTAGATGTCCTTGCGGCAGGCACTGTACTTTACTGTTTACTTCCAGCCTCTGTAAGCATCCCTTTTGGCACATTTTTAACTGTTTACTTACTCGCACTAGCCGCAGGCGTTCTAAGCCATGTCCCCGGTGGACTAGGTGTTTTCGAAGTTGTTTTACTCGCCGCATTTAAAGAACAGCTAGATCAGCCCGGCTTACTGGCGGCACTCCTTTTATATCGCTTAATTTATGTGATAATGCCATTGGTTGTTGCATGCCTAGTGCTACTTATGATTGAAGCCAGAAATTTTGCAAGCCACCAAGCCAATAAACTATCAACTAGCGCAGCTCCTCATATTGCATTACTTGTACTAATATCAGGCTTTTGCTTAGTTATATCAGGGATTATTCCAGAGAGAGTCTCTTACTTAACAGAGCTCTCCTCTGTATTGCCCTCCAGCATTATCAACGCTACTCATCTGATAGCCAGTACTATAGGCTTTTTATGCTTAATTGCGGCACAAGGTCTATGGCGTCGGTTAGCTAGTGCGTGGCATATTAGCCTTGCCCTAATAATAACGG
>CAYNAM010000062.1:0-14802 GCA_964395065.1 uncultured Ventosimonas sp. | reverse complement strand
GTAAAAGAATTGGGAAATAGACAATTTTACAAATTTTGCGTTAACCCAGACGCTGCATGCCACAAAGAACATGATAATGGCATAGGCGATGATAATTGTTTTAAAAGAACCTAGGTTATTTCCTATGAAGAGGATAAGGGCGCTCAAGCAAATAAAGATGAGATAGTGGGTTATTTTGTAGCCTATATGGTTAACCTGTTTGGCAACAACTAGGATGCAAATAAGGGCGAGTAGAATTAATAGGGCAGACCATAGCCAGTAGGTTTTTATGAGCAGTGTTGTAATTTGATGATGTTTGTGAATCAACCCCTTGATGAGTATGGTAAAGAGAAATAGTGCATTAGCCAATAAAATATGGAGGCCAATGGTCATGCTATAAGCTTTAATGATATTTCCTTGGTAGCCTTGAATGTTGGTGGTTTGTTTTAAGTATTCATAGCTCCATGTCATGAGGTAAAACAAGGCGATAGCAACGATGATGATTAAATAACCTTGTAGGTTAGTTTCAACTGTATAGGAGGGCTTAAAAACAGAGTATTGTAGGTATGACACAAAGGTAATAATGATAAATAAACTGTAAAAACTGGTGGTGAGCCATTGAGCTGTTTTAGTCGTTAAGGTGTTGTTATCAGGTTCTTTGATATTTTTAAAAACGTAGTGGCAGCAAGAAGCCCAGCAGATAATAAAGAGTAGTAGGTGGATCATGCTACGGTTCATCAGTAACGCTATAAATAGGGTGTTGCTGTGGATTTCGGCTAAGTAGATGATTCGTAGGGGGATAAGAAAGAAAAAAAGTAGTTTTGTGATAATGAATGCAAAGGTGGTGATGATAAGGACATAACCACTATTTTTTAAAGTTGGTTTGCGCTGCCAAGTAAAAAGTAAGGTGACCAGTAGTATAGGGAGTGCGGGTGAGATGATGTGGTAAGAGAAAAAAGCAGTTAAGAAGTTGAGTGGGTCGACAAAATGAATCTTTAGCAGCAGTGATTCATCATCGGGATTAAAATCAAATAATGAGGTCAGTAAATAGCTATAAGCAATATAGACTATCAATGAGAGAGTCGGAAGTATGGGAGCTTTTATTAACTGCATTCTCATAATGACCTAATGGGTTGATTAAGTTAGTTAATGGATGCGTAGATTAACGACTATTTCTTTCTTGGTAAATAGGTTTTTGTGTGTAGATTTTGGTTTTGATTCTTGTATTTTAGTCTTGTATTGGATTGTTTTGTTGTAAATATTCTTGCCCCCAACTGTACATGGTTTGAAGTACAGGGATTATTGTTTCACCTTGTGGCGTTAATGCATATTCCACCTTGGGGGGGACAACTGGGTAAACAGTTCGTTTAATGAGTCCATCAGTTTCGAGTTCTCGTAGTTGTTGCGTGAGCATTTTTGGTGTCGCACAGGGAATCTCTCTACGTAGTGTTGAGTAGCGTTTAGTGCCTGTTATGAGTCGCCATAGGATGAGTGGTTTATATTTTCCACCAATGAGTTTTATCATAGCGATTAATGGCATGTTGTTGAGTGACGCTGCCTTGTCGGCTTTGCTTTTAGGCATCTAGTGGTATCCTTTTAGGTACTATCATACAAAAAAGTGCATTCTTGTTAGTTGGATAGTTATAGTTAAAATAGGCGCTAAGGTCAATTGTTTTTATAAATAATGAGGAGTTATAAAGATGTCGAGTAATAAGGCGTTAGTGGTTATTGATGTGCAAAATGATTATTTTCCTGGCGGTGCATTGCCTTTGTGGAATGTAAATGCAACATTGCATAATATTTTAACGGTGGTAGAGCAGGCAAAACAGCGGGATATTCCCATTATTTTGGTGCAGCATGTGGTTGATCCAAGTAAGCAAACCTCTGATGTTTTTAATATGGGTTCTTATGGTGTTGCTATTCACCCTGCATTATTGGAGGCCGCGCCTGATGCTACGATTGTAACCAAAGGTAGTGCAGATTCTTTTAGGGGAACGAATTTGGCGGAGGTTTTAACGCAATTAGGCAGTACTGAGTTGATACTGTGTGGTATGCAAACGCAAAATTGTGTAGGGTTAACGGGGATCTCTGAGTCAGCTAAAGATTATAAAATCACCTTGTTAGCCGATTGTATGACAGCAGAAACAAAGCATGTTCATTTATTTGCTTTGGGTGGCTTTGGTGCGATTGTATCTATTGTGAGGAGCGCTCTTATTTTTGATTAACGAGGTATGATTTGTAAGTCTATGATGTAAGGTCTGCTACCAATACTAAGGGCAGACCTTATGGTCAGCATCTAAGCAGTAATGGGTAAAATGGATTATTTTCTTATTAGCATTTGCAAAAAAGCGTATTGATAATTTGAAAAAACATGCTAATGTATTGTGACAATTTGTTAATTGTGTTTATAAAAAATTTAATAAGTTTAAATTTATCAAGCAGTAAAACAATAGCATTATTGTGTAAGGCACTTAGTTTACTAGGCAATTAGATTACTAAAATAATATCTGTTTAGTTGCGAGTAACGTGGTTGTAAGTGATTAAAAATTATAATAATTGTAGATATTAACTTTAATAATTCTAATTAATTCTCATAAGGAAGCTATATCTTGTTAACACTTATTGGTCTGGTCATTATTATTTCAATTGTAACGCTTTTGATGATGGGGCGAATTAGTCCTATTGTGGCGATGTCGATTATCCCTTTTCTTGGTGCTTTGTTGGCAGGCTTTAGTTTGCCTGAAATTACGTCTTTTTTTGAGGCTGGGCTTACTAAGGTGGCTAAGGTGGCAACGATGTTTTTATTTGCCATTTTGTTTTTCAGCATGATGAAAGAATTACATATTTTTACGCCGCTTATTAAAGCAATGGTTGCACTCACAAGGGGAAATGTGATTGTTGTTTGTATGATGACCACATTGATTGCTGGGGTTGTGCATTTGGATGGATCGGGCGCTGCAACGTTTTTAATTATTATCCCGGCACTGTTGCCATTGTATAAGCGTTTAGGAATGAGCCCTTATTTGATGCTGTTGTTGATGTGTACCAGTATGGGGATTATGAATATGGTGCCTTGGGGTGGGCCATTAGGTCGTGCTGCTGCGGTAACTGAGGTTGATGCGTCTTTGTTATGGCAGCATTTAATTCCTGTTCAGTTATTGGGAATGGTGGGGGCAGTTGCTTTTGCTGCGCTTATGGGGATGCGTGAAAATCGTCGTATCGCTGCGGCTAAACTTCAGGGAACAACACCCTATGAGATGGATTCTAACTTAACGGAGGAGTTTGTTGAGGCAGATAATGAACAAGCCGTTAATTTTTGGCCTAATGTTATGTTGATTTTAATGACGGTCATTTGCTTAGCTTTTGGTATTTTTTCGGCAGCTTATACGTTTATGATTGCGTTTTCAGTCGCGTTGTTAATTAATTATCCAAATACGAAGGAGCAGGCTAAAGTGCTTGCAAAACATGCTCCACAAGCGCTCAATATGGCGGCTATTATTTTGGCGGCAGGTGCCTTTTTGGGTATTTTGGGTGGCACGGGGATGCTTGAGTCGATTGCTAGGGATTGTGCTGCTATTTTACCTGCAAGTTGGATTCCGAGTTTCCACATTTTGGTAGGTATCTTTGGTGTGCCTTTGGATATTTTTACCAGTACGGATGCTTATTATTTTGCATTGTTACCGATCGTTCAGCAGATTTCAGCTACGGCTGGGGTTGATCCAACGTCGGTTGTGTATGCCATGGCTATTGGTAATAATGCAGGTACCTTTGTTAGTCCCTTTGCACCTGCTGTTTGGTTGGCTGTTGGTTTGGCTGGGGTAGAGATGGGTAAACATTTGCGCTATTCTTTTTTCTGGATCTGGGCATTTAGTTTTTATACTTTAGGGATTGGTTATTTGTTGAATTTATATTAGTGTCTTGATTGTGATAGGAAGCCATCCTTGAATAAGGATGGCTTTTTTATGCTCTGTCATTTTATAGGGTGGTAAGTTAGGTGCGTCCGTTTGTATTCGTTATCGCTATGATGATTTTTAAGGTGCAGAATGGGAAAGGTTAATGCTTTAAATGTTATTAAAGTGGGGTTTCCTTTGATGGGAGGGCTGATTTTTGTTTTATTATTTTTTATCTTTATGCAAGTTATTTCTTTTTATGATACGAGGTATGCGGATAAAGATAAGCTGCACGATGATTTTAGTGTGGTGCGTTTTTTAAAGGATGGTCGATTTTATAGAGTGGCCTTGAGTGAACTTAACAGTGAACCTGATTTTTTAACCTCTAACAGTTTATCGGGTGAAATTAAAAAACCGTACCCCGAAGTGTTTTCTTATGAAATGGTAAAGGAGGCTGAGGGTGGTTTTTTGGTTAATACGTATTGGAAAAACGATGATAGAACAGTGTGGTCGAGCTATCGAGTGATGAATAATAAGGTGATTCCGATTAAGTCGAGACTGTATGCTTTTGATTATATGCCAATGGCTGTTGTGTTAGCTTTCGTGAGCACCTTATTTATTACGTTATTATTGAAAAGATTATTACGGTAATAGGCTTGTTATGGGGATTGAATTTTATTGCATGAATTGTGTGCGCTGTATTTTTTTTCATGTGCAAGAAGATATTCTTTTCTAGCTAATCCCCCACCATAACCTGTGAGTTGACCATTTTTCCCGATCACTCGATGACAGGGAATAATAATGGATACGCGATTAGCGCCATTAGCACTGGCGACAGCTCTGACGGCATTGGCATTATTGATAGCAAGAGCTTGTTGCTGATAACTTCTGGTTTGCCCATAGGGGATGGTTTGTAGTTGTTGCCAGACTGTTTTTTGAAAAGCTGTTCCAGGCGTATCAAGTGCAGTAGTAAATTGTAGACGTTGCCCATCAAAGTATTCTTTAAGTTGTTGTTGTGTTTGTTGGGTGTGGTTGTTTTCTCCCATGATAATGTGAGCTTTAAGTAGGCGTTGTAAGTCTTTGAGTTCTGTTTCAAGCATTCGCCTATCTACAAATTCTAGAAGACAAATCCCTTTTTCTGTTGCCGCGATAAACATAGGGCCTATCGGTGTGGTGATTCGCTGCATAACAATAACATTAGCTTGTTCCATGGGAGTTTTGCCTATGATTTTTTTGTAAGTATAGTTGAAGCCGCTGAGTGATTCATAGCCATTGTCAAAGGCTACATGGGTGGCTGTTTTACCCTGTTTGAGCTCTTGCAGTGCTGTATTAATTCTTAACATGCGTTGGTATGTTTGGTAGGTAATGCCGTAGTGACGATTAAACCAGCGACGAACTTTTTCTGGTTGTATATTTTGTTGTTTAAGTTGCCAGTCGGAAATTCGTTGTTTTGGATTGTGTTGTATAAGTTTTAAAGCCTGTTCGATGTCTGGTGGTGTAGGGTAGGCATTTTGGGTTGGGTTACAAATTTTACAAGGGCGGAAGCCTGCATTGAGTACGGACTTTATGTCTTGATAAAAGTCTACATTGTTGTAGTTTGGTTTTTTTGCTCGGCAAGTGGAAATACAAAAGACCCCCGTTGTTTTTACCCCTGCATAGAAAATACCTATGTAAGCAGGATTGCGATCAAGCAGTGCTTGGTAGTAGGTGGCTATTTGTTCTGTATTTGTCATTTTCATAGTGGGGTATTGTGTATTGTTTCAGTGGATAGGATAGTAGGCTGAATAATGTGCGCATACAACCGAAAATTGAACAAGTATTTTTATGCGCGTAGGCGATTATTTTATTGTTTGAGGGCGAGAGAAGAGTCGCTTATTATTGAGCGACTCTGATAGGGTTGTTATTAATGTATTAGAAATGGTAGCGTTCAGCTAGGCTATTGGCGGCGAGAATGGCGGCGTAGACATCGTCTGGGGTGACTTTTTGATTCATGTTTGACATGGTATCACCCTCTGCACAGGCTACTTCGGCGACTTTGCGCCAGTCAGCTTCAACGATTTGTTGAATGCCAAAATCGGCTAGGCTGAGGGGTAAGCCGACGGTTTGCATGATGTTGATGACGGTTTCTATTTCGTCTTCTGGCGCATTTTCAAGCACGAGTTGTGTGAGTAGACCAAAAGCAACTTTTTCACCGTGTTGAGCAGTGTGTAGTGCTTCGATTGTTCCCATGCCGTTGCTAACGGCATGGGCGGCTGCGAGCCCACCTGATTCAGCGCCAACACCACTGAGGTAGATAGTGGCTTCAATGGTTTGTTCTAGGGCAGGGGTCACGACTTTGTTTTGTACAGCGTCCATCGCTGCTGACACATTTTCTATTAATAGTTCAAAGCAAAGTTGTGCGATGCCTAGGCCAGTACGAGATGGGCGTTTTAGTACGAGGTTAACACCATCGGCAAGGTAGCACATGCGTGCTTCAAAATAGGTAGCGAGGGCATCACCCACCCCAGCTGCAAAGAAGCGGACGGGTGCATTGGCAATGACTTGGCTGTCTACAATGACTGCTTGTGGGTTTTCAGGGAGGAAGAGGTATTCGTCAAATTCACCATTTTCTTTGTAGAATACGCTGAGCGCGGTGCAGGGTGCATCGGTTGAGGCAAGAGTAGGAACAATGATGACAGGGATGTTTTGGTAGTAGGCAACTGCTTTGGCTGTGTCGAGCGTTTTGCCTCCACCAATACCAATGACAACGTCATGTTGGTTTGTTTTGCACAGTTCAGTGAGGCGCTTTACTTCGACTTTGGTGCATTCGCCTGCAAATTTTTCAACATGGGCTTTGATTTGTGCTTTTGGAAAGTGTTGTTGCACATTGTTATTGATACGTTCCATAAAAAAAGTATCGCAGATTATGAGTGCGTTTTGTCCAACGGGTTTTATATGGGTTTCTAGGTTGTCCATTAATCCTTTAGCAATAAGGAATGTTTTGGGGGAGGTAATACTGCGGGGGGTTATCATGATGTGTTCCTCTCATCTGGTTATTTGGTTTATTCTACCCTTTTGAGTAGAGATTTTAATGGCATAAAGGGGATGGGTTTTGGTTGCAACGCTGGAATGCAATACGAATGAGTTTGCCTTTTTCAAAGGTTAATAGGTAGTAGACTCTCCCATCATCTTTATAGGTTAATTCTTCGGTTGTTGTGTAAATGTCTTAGTGATTTTTTTGTTTTTTTGAGTAATTAATTTGGGTTTCGTTATAAGGCGCGCCACATTTGGCGATGACAGTTCCTTTGCTATCTCCTGTTTTTACAAGCTCGCTGCCACAGCGCCAGCTGTCAGCTAAAGCAGGTAGGCTAATAAGGCAGTATAGACTAATGATTAATATTTTTTTCATGTATTTCTACCTTTGTTTCATCACCATTATAGTATTATAGTTCAATTAGATAGGATGCAGGCTTTTTTGTTATATGTAATTATTTCCGTCGTTTTGCCTTATTTATTTTTATGCTATTAGGTTGTATTTGTTTTATACTTCTTTCTTTGTGTCATGATGCTTTTTTATAATAATGGCTCAGTTGACCATGTTTATATAGAAAGACTTAACGGAGATTTTTTTTGTGAGTCAATTGTTTACGGATCGTCTAAATTTATTACAAGAAGCCGTTCCTTTAAAGTTGCTCGATCAATGTTTGCACGGTATTGAGCGTGAGTGTTTGCGTGTAACACCAACAGGGCAGTTAGCACAAACTCAACACCCTATTGTACTAGGATCTGCACTGACGAATGATAAAATTACGACTGATTATTCTGAGGCGTTACTCGAGTTTATTACACCTGCTAAGCCTGATACACGTGATACGTTAGAGGATTTGGCAAATACTCATGTGTTTGTCGGGCAGAGTTTGCAAGATGAGTTGTTGTGGAGCTCTTCTATGCCTTGTCAATTGCCAGATGAGGAGCATATTCCTATTGCGTATTTTGGTACTTCAGCGGCAGGGCAGGTGCGTCATATTTATCGCCGTGGTTTGGCTGTGCGCTATGGGCGGACGATGCAGTGTATTGCAGGAATTCATTATAACTTTTCGTTGCCCGAGGCTTTGTGGCCTATTCTTCATAAAGTAGAGCACAGTAAGCAAGATTTATCTTTTTACCAGTCGGCACAGTATATTGCGTTAATCCGTAATTTTAGACGGTTTAGTTGGCTATTAATGTATTTATTTGGCGCTTCTCCAGCCTTGGATGAGAGTTTTTTAAAGCGTTATCCTAATCATCAGTTACAACGCTTTGATAAGGACTCTTTCTATTTACCTTATGCAACCAGTTTGCGTATGAGTGATTTGGGCTATCAGTCAAATGCGCAATCAGGTTTAACACCTTGCTATGATGATTTATCTACCTATATTGATAGTTTGAGTAAAGCTATTAAAACGCCTTATCCTGCCTATGAGCATATAGGCACTAAAAAAGATGGTGAGTGGATTCAGTTAAATACTAATATTTTACAAATAGAGAATGAGTATTATTCGAGTATTCGTCCTAAGCGTGTTGTTAAGAGCGGTGAACGTCCTATTCAAGCGTTGCGTCGTGCAGGGATTCAGTATATTGAAGTGCGGTGTATGGATATTGATCCTTTTATGCCGTTAGGTATTGATGAAACAACCAGTTATTTTTTGAATAGCTTTTTATTGTATTGTGCAATGGAAGAAAGTAGTTTGATTGTTAAAAATCAATGTCTTGCCTATACTGATAATTTTTTATCAACTGTAAAGCAAGGGAGAGACCCTGCGTTATTATTGCAACGTGATGGTGAGCAAGTTTTGTTAACAGATTGGGCTAAGGAGTTGTTGGATGGTGTTGCTAAAACTGCCGCTGTGTTAGATAAGGCAGGTAGTACGGAGAAACATAGTCAATCTGTATTGGCTCAGTTAGCTAAGGTGAATAATCCACAGTTATTACCTTCTGCGAAGGTAATTAGTTCTATGGAAAATGCTAGCTTAACATTTGCAGAGTTTTCATTGCAGCAGAGTAAGTTGCATCATGCTTATTTTAATCGCCAGACATTGGCATCTGACATAAAGCAAGAATATGTAAATTTAGCAGAGCAGTCCATTGCAGAACAAAAGCGCTTAGAAAATACACAATCACCTACGTTAGATGAGTATATTTCTCGTTATATTAACAGTTAATCATTGATTATTTTGCTGCCACTCAATCAGTGTGTCTGTTTGATCTGCGCATAATGCGAGATTGTTACTGATGATAAGAGCACATTCATACAACTCTCCGTTAGTTTTGGGGTGGCACTCTGCAACGGATAGCCTATTACAAGCTGTTATAACAGGTGGCGGGATTTTAATTAGTTGACTTTGTGTAATGAGTTGTTTATTTGTGCAGGCTAGTAGGCAGAGACTGATTAGCCCAATTATTAACAGTTTTGTTTTCATTTTTTAGCCTTTTAAATTGTTGCATAAGTTGATCGGTTTGCTTTTGGGTTTGTTTGCGTTTTTGTTCTAAACTGTAGATATAGCGTCGATTCTGTTGTGCTTGTTGTTCCAGTAGGTCTATAGAGCCGCTGAGGTTTTTATTGATATCTACAAGGTTGTTTATTTGTTGTTCTGCTAAGGTCAAATTGTGTTGTATTTTATCGCGTTGGTTTTTAATGTGTGATAGATATACGATACAAAGTAGGAGTGCAATGATAAGGACTGTTGTAGTATAGCTAAGTAGTTTTTGCATAGTGTGTTGCTCTTTTGTAATCATCTCTATGTGATAAGGTGTTTACTTAGTTAATGTTTTGAATCATTTAATAATTATTCTCATAGAGTAATTGTTTTTTTTGTGGATGAATTTTTGCTGCAGCAAGAATCAATAGGGTAGTAAGTAAAAAACTCGTAGTCGTTGTGGCTACGAGTTTAATATAGGTTGTTTATTATTTAGCTAACTGGATAGCTTTTTGGAGTTGGTCAGTTTTATAGTAGTAGTAATAGTTTTGACCGTTTTCTACCGCAGTTATTGCACGCATTAGTTCTTTTAATGTCTCATCCGTGAGTTTGAGAGGCTGTTTAGGTAGGCAACCTATGGCCTCTGATACTCTCATAATATAGTTTTGTGTGTTATTTTCATTGGGTGGGGCGTAGCGATGGATGATTGATTCAACTGTGTTTAATCCATATTTTTCTTGATAAGTGAATATAATCTTCACCATCGCACGCAGCCCATAAACGGGATTTTTAAATTGGCAAAATGATTTATCGGTTCTTTCTTCTTCAGATATAAGACCTTGCCAGTTGCTTCCCCAGCGGATATTGCCAGGGTTGTTATTTCGTATACCTCTAGGCATGTTCATTTTTTGTCTATCCTATTGGTGATTATTTTTAAAATAAAATCTCTTAATGCTGTTACACCTATAAATCCGATAGCGCCACCTATGGTTATAGCTGCACTGGTAGGAAGATGGAAGATTTCAACAATTCCTGTTACACATAGTGATAAAGCACCACAAGTTAATGCTTCTAAAATAATACGTGTTGGTCTTGTTTTGTTGTCATCATATAACACGCGTAATGTTGCTATTATTGAAGCCATTATTGCACCTCCTACCGTCGTATTTTCAGATATTACGGTATAAAGCATCTGTAAAAATGTTGGGTCTTTGTTTGGCATTTTGATATTCCAGATTAGAGGAGAAAACGTAATAGTTGATTTGCTTGCAACGATTACACTTGATTTCTAGCTCGGAATAATCACTTATTTTTGCCAATAACTTATGGCATTTTTTGCATCGAAATTCTTTTAGCATAGTTATTCCTCTAAATATATAATGTATTGATATTAGAGGTATTATGCAGGTATAGAGGATGAATATCTTTTTGCTACAGCATAATAAAATAGTCTGTTAATAGAATACCTTCAAATATTGTGTCATCGTCTTCGATCTGGTGTAGCGTTGAATAAAGAACCTCTTGAAGGTTTATTAGGTCTAGGAGAGTAGTAAGGCTTATCTTTTGAGTAAGCAGGTCTTGCTGATGATAGTTTGCTAGAGCCATTTGTTTTTCCTGATGGCCTTGAGGGAGTCGTGATTACAGGTGGTTTTTGATGCGGACGATTATGTGGGCGATGAGGAGGTCTATTTGGATAACGGTTTCCTTGATAATAGCTATTATTGTATCCATTCCAATAACCATTCCAGTAGCCTAAATTGCCATTGTTATAATTATTAGGAGTATCATTGTTATTATTAGTTTGTTGATATTGATAGTTATAAAAAGTTTGTTGGATGATTGGTTGAACTTGTTCCGTTTTATTTGTGTTATTAGCTATTTCTTTTTGCTCATCCTCTTTTTTTTGGGATTTGGATGCTTTTTTAAAACATTTTACTACTTTTTGTTTTTGTTCATTCATATACTCAGTGCAAAAGCCTTGATCGGTGTCTTTAGTTTTTACATAAATAGGTATTGGACTACCAATACAGCCATCTTGTATATCTGTATAGCAGGGAGTAGCGCTATTGGCTATAGAGCTCATAGTTAGGCTAAATGGTATAAAAAATTTAATCATTTTTGTTTTTCCCTTTATACTGACAATAGTACAAGTATTACTTTAGATCATTTGTTTGAAATAATAAAGATCAATTTACTAAGTTGTCGACTAGTTATATCTTATAACTATATGATAAATATATAAGTTAATATGCTCTTTGTAATGTTAAGTAATATATTGTCTACTTGTCACTTTTAAGGTGGTACGATATTGAAAAGCTTTATTAAGCATTTCAGTGTATTATAGGATAGTATTAACATAGATGATGAAGGGTATGTTTAGCGTGAAAAAATATCTATATTCGACCGCCGCTTTTGTTGTAATCGGTTTGTTATTTGCTACCTTAATTATAGTGGTTCCTATACAGATACTAAGTGTCATTCAAGGTGGAGGTTTTTTAAATATGCTACAAAATCTTGTTATGATACCTTTCATTGCGGCATCAGTTGGTATTTTTTTGGCTGGAATTCCTGTGGTTTTAACAGGTTTTTCTATGGCTTATTTTAATCGATTTTCACTTTCTATACTTTTACTTGCAACAAGCATTATAGGTGTATTTTTAGAGTATTTTTATTGTGGTATGCTCAGTATTCAAAGTGCCTATATTCCTTTTATTTTACTTGTTACAGTTATTACAACCTGTTGTCTATGCTTATTTTGGCGCTTTTGGCTAGAACCACGTATAGCGGATTAATTATAGATTTAATATTATAAATATCAGTATGCTTATAAAATAGATGACTTATTATTCTATATAATATAAAATTATATAGGAAAACAAACAATTTATGATAAAAGGCATGTATGCAACAGCTTAAAGATCGTATAAAACAAGCTCGTAAGTTTGCAAAGTTAAGTCAAAAAGAACTTGCCACTAAAGTGGGTATTACACAACCTTCCCTTTCTGAACTTGAAACAGGAAGGTCTCAGTCAACTTCCTATATAGGCTCTATTGCTAGAGTTTGCGGAGTAGATGCTTTCTGGTTAGAAACTGGACAGGGAAGTATGGTGAATGCAAATTCGCAAAAGTATACTTTGTCTGAGCAAAAAACTAATTATAAAGTTACTTATGATGGTGAAAGTACAACAGACCCTAATTTATTGACTCATTCACAAATGCTCCCTATTGAAACGTGGGATGACAATACACCATTAGATGCTGATGATGTTGAGATACCATTCTTGAGGGAGGTTGAGCTAGCAGCCGGCTCTGGAAAGTTTGCAATCACTGAGCTAAATACAAGAACAAAACTAAGATTTGGTAAAAGCACTTTACGTAGTAGAGGTATTAATCCTGCTAAGATTGTTTGTGTTACTGTGAGAGGCAATAGCATGGAGCCCGTTATTTTAGATGGTTCTACTGTAGGTGTTGATACAGATAACACCACAATTGTTGATGGTAAAATATATGCTATTGCCATTGATGATGAGTTGTTGCGAGTAAAGTTACTTTATCGTCTTGCTAATGGACAAGTAAGAGTTAGATCTTTTAATCGGGATGAATACGAAGATGAAATCTATGATTTAAAAGATATTAGAATCATTGGACGAGTTTTCTGGTACTCAGTCTTATTATAAATATAGGCAATCCTATTTACTAAATCGATATCTCCCTATATAATTTTATTAACTACATCGAGGGAGAAAAAAATGTTGCATATTCGATCAAATAATGACCTATTCTTAGCATCTAAACTTTGTTTAGATGACTACGTTTCGATTCAGCTAAATAAGTTATTAACTACCTGCAATTGTCTGTATGTTGGTGGTAAAGATTATGAGTTAGATGTTGCTAATCAAGTACTTAATGGTCTAACTGGCAAGAATGAAACAGCTGATGTTTACCTCTATGCTGCTATCGAGCGTAATGATTGGGATGAGGTACTGAATATTTATCAGACAGTATTTAGGCCATATATTATGCAAGTAGCTACTGAGAAGCTAACTCAAGTATTATGTTTTAAAAAAAATAATAAAATATAGTTGCGTATAGGTATTATTATAAATATAATAGTGGTATTCCGATATTAATATTGGTTTTATTCAGAACTTTGGAATAATTTATTTCTATTTATCAGCCTGTTATAGGTTTGATTTCGTTTGTCTGTTATACCTATATTTTATATTGGTATGACAATATTAAGAGGTTAGTTGGAATGGCAAATCAATGGTTAAGGCTTTGGCATGATATGCCGAATGACCCTAAATGGAGAACGATCAGTCGACGCTCTAGGCAACCGATTACTACTGTAATTGCAGCATATGTTCATTTATTAGTTATGGCTTCTATAGCTGAGGAGCGAGGTACAATACAAGTTAATGAGGAAGACTTAGCAAATGCTCTAGATAGTGGGGTCGATTCAATTAAAGCAATTTTAGCTGCAATGGAAGGTAAGGTTATAAAAGATAACAGATTAATTGGGTGGAATAAGCGTCAGCCAATTAAGGAGGATGGTTCGGCAGAAAGGGCTAAAGCCTGGAGAGAAAATAAGAAAAGGTTGCTTAAACAATCAAACGCAAGTGAACTACAAGATAAAGATAAAGATAAAGATAAAGATAAAGATAAAGATAAAGATAAAGAGGTAAATACTCTCTCTTATGGTAGTGAACGTAATCGAATGGAATATTTTGGTATGTTCGATGAGTGGATGCCAGATAGTGATTTCCCAATGTATTTGGTTAAGGTAGGAGTTGTTGATGAGGCGCACCAGATTCCAGATAAAGTTTTACAAGAGTTTAGGGGGTTCTGGTGTGGTAAACCGGATATTAAAAAAACTCAACAGCAGTGGCAGCATGCATTAGCTCAATCATATCAATATATGATTAACCGAGAACAGCAGTATGGAAAAAGTAAGCAACGTATTAAAAAATCCAGTGGAATTATTAGCGAGACAAGTACAGACCTTAGCTGGTGGAAAGGATAGTGAAGGTATTGATGAGGAGATGGTGATAAATGTTAATAAAATTTTTGCCACCATCCATGCATCTTATCCTGCATGGTATGAAAAATACTATGCTACGCAAAAAAGTGAGCGTCAAGCAAAGCGTATTTGGTTGGAGGGGGTAAAGCGGTTAACGGATGAACAAGTTGTTCAGGGGTTAAAGCGAATGGTTATGGAGTGCGATTTTCCACCAAGACTTAAAGAATTCATGGAGTTATGTCAACGTGTTGATGGACTGGTTGATATGGAGCTTGCATGGTGTGAGGCATTAATTGGTCGTTATAGTCATCCTGTGGTCAAGGTAACAGCTGAATTAACAGGGCTTTTTGAGTTGAGACATGCAAGCTATGAAAGTATGTCATTAAAAAAACGATTTGAGTTCTATTTTGTGAAGGTTAGGGATAATTATTCTCAGAATAAGCCGTTGAGAGAGGTTGCAAAATGGCATCGCAGTAATG
>CAYNAM010000061.1:0-15408 GCA_964395065.1 uncultured Ventosimonas sp. | reverse complement strand
TGAGAAGCATCGATTACATTAACCGCAACAGATTACGGCACAAGTAAGGATCTTATTCTAGAAAAAGACTTTACATGATAGTGGCAGGCTTTTTAAAATCACTACTAGGTATTACAATTTCCGAAGTAGAAAAACTATTGAAGTTAAAGATAAAATTAGCAGAGGATACTCTCCTTGCCGTAGACTTAAAAACGCTAAAAAGATCTTATTCCGTACTACTCTAGCGCCCCATACAAAGAGTATGAAGCACTCAAACTTTAATCACAATAAAAAACCCACAAACCTAATTATTAATTTGTGGGTCTAAGTAATAGCATATTAAACCATTATTTTTTTGAACTTAACTTATGTTCTAAATAATGAATATTAACACCACCACGACAGAAACCTGAATCACAAACCAATGTTTTGTGCAAAGGCGCATTCGTCTTAATACCATCAATTACTAACTCATCCAATGCATTACGCATACGCGCCAAAGCTTCATCGCGGTCTGCACCATAAGTAATCAACTTACCAATGAGCGAGTCATAATTTGCTGGAACACGGTAACCATCATATAAATGAGAGTCCACACGAACACCATTACCACCAGGCGCATGGAAATAACGCACCAATCCAGGTGACGGCATAAAATTATCAGGATCTTCGGCATTGATACGACACTCAATAGCATGACCACGAATGACAATATCTTTCTGCTTAATCGATAACTTTTCACCACCGGCAATACGTAACATTTCTTTTACAATATCAACGCCTGTGACAGCCTCAGTAACAGGATGCTCAACCTGTACACGTGTATTCATTTCAATAAAATAGAAATTACCATCTTCGTACAAGAACTCAAACGTTCCTGCACCACGATAACCAATATCAACACACGCCTGAACACAACGCGCTTGCACCTCATGGCGAGCCTTTTCATTAATATACGGAGCGGGCGCCTCTTCAATCACTTTTTGATGACGTCGTTGTAATGAACAATCACGATCACCCAAATGAATTGCATTGCCTTGTCCATCAGAGAGTATCTGTACTTCAACATGACGTGGATTAACAAGAAATTTTTCTAAATAAACAACAGGATTACCAAACGCAGCCTCAGCCTCTGTACGCGTCAAACGGGCAGATTTAATTAAATCTTCCTCTTTATGCACAACTCGCATACCACGACCACCACCACCACCTGCTGCCTTAATAATAACAGGATAACCTACTTCACGGGCAATTCTTAACGCTTCAGCATCATCATCTGGTAAAGGGCCATCAGATCCCGGAACAGTAGGAACACCTGCCTTTTTCATCGCATGTTTGGCTGAGACTTTATCTCCCATTAAACGAATAACATCCGCTGTAGGGCCAACAAAAGTAAAACCAGAATTCTCAACTTGTTCAGCAAAGTCAGCATTCTCAGCTAAAAAACCATACCCAGGGTGAATAGCTGTTGCACCTGTTACCTCTGCTGCCGCAATAATTGCAGGAATATGCAAATATGATTTAGCCGCTGGAGCAGGTCCAATACAAACTGATTCATCAGCAAGACTTAAATGCATCAACTCACTGTCTGCTTTTGAATAAACAGCAACTGTTTTAATACCTAACTCTTTACATGCACGCAAAATACGTAAAGCGATTTCACCGCGATTAGCGATTAATACTTTCTCTAGCATGGCTAGTCCCCTTACCTATTAAACAATAGTAAATAGTGGTTGATCGTATTCTACAGGCTCACCATTTTCAACAAGAATTGAGTCAATAACACCACTCACTTCTGCTTCAATATGATTCATCATCTTCATTGCTTCAACAATACAAAGAACATCACCTTGCTTAATCGTTTGGCCAACTTCTACAAATTTTGGTGCTGTAGGCGATGGCGAACGATAAAACGTCCCCACCATTGGAGAACGAACAACAGTACCTTTGAGCGCCTGTACAGGAGCAGCTTCAGGAGCAACAGGCGACACAGCGACTGGAGCAGGAGCGACAGGTGCTTGAACAGGTGCGGCAACATATTGTTGAGCACCTCTATTCATATTACGACTGATACGAACAGATTCTTCATTCTCATGAATCTCTAACTCATCAATACCCGACTCTTCTAATAACTCAATTAATTTCTTAACTTTACGTATGTCCATTATATTAACTCTCTGGTTATTTATGTTGTTTAACTTGTTCAATAGCTGATTGCAAAGCAAAGAGATAACCTTGGGCACCAAGACCACAGATAACTCCTACAGCTACATCTGAAAAATAAGAATGATGACGAAAAGGTTCACGTTTATGCACATTACTTAAGTGAACCTCTATAAAAGGGATGTTAACTCCCAATAATGCATCCCTAATTGCAACACTTGTGTGTGTAAATGCAGCAGGATTAATAATAATAAAATCAACAGCCTCATCACGTGCTGCATGAATACGGTCTATTAGCTCATACTCTGCATTACTCTGTAAATAAGACAATTGATGCCCCTGCTCATGAGCATAAGCCTGTAATTCTGTATTAATTTGAGCCAGTGTTGTATAACCATATACCTCTGGCTCACGAGTACCTAATAAATTTAAATTAGGTCCATGTAAAAGTAAAAAAGAAGCCACAGCTATCCCTTTATTAATCTATTATTAGCATGCATAATTCAACAGGTTATCTGCTATTTCAATGTTCTAGTTAATGCAGATATAAACAGAATAACCGAAATTCGTCGCATTTTAACGTATTTATTTACAAGCCGCACTACTTTTTTCATCATTTATTAACAAAATTAATCAGATCAATGAAAATCAATAATCGTTTACTGATTATATCGACTTACTTCGGACAAATGGCGTAAAAATTCTTTTTTAGACATTTCGCCAACTATACGTAAAGAAGATAACTCATTACCCTTTTTATCGAAAAATAAAATAGTAGGCGGACCAAATACCTTATATATATTTTGTAACTGGCGATGCGAGGGAGTCGTATTAGATAAATCGATGCGTATTAATTGATAATCAGACAATGCATTGATCACATCAACTTGTTGAAATACCTCATGCTCCATCTTTACACAAGCAGTACACCAATCGGCAGTCCAATCAACCATCGTTAACTTTCCCTGCTTTTGCGCTTGTTCTACTAAATCATTTAGTTTTTGTTGATCATTAACCACTTGCCAGTTCAGAGGTTTTACTATTTCTGAAGCGCTCATCATAAAATTAGATTGTAACGGTTGTAAAGGCTCTCCCCTGCCCTGAAAAGCACCAACCCATGCCGCAATAGCATAAACAATCAAAAACAAACCAATAACTTGTGCGCACTTTTGTGGTTTACTCTTGGCCTGAGAAAAATCAAGTGTACCTATAAAAACAGCAATACCTGCGGCCAAACATCCCCACAAAGCTAACGCAATATAACTTGGGATAATACGAGATAAGAGATAAATAGCCACACCAAGAAGCATCACACCAATAGCATTACGCACCACTACCATCCACGTGCCTGCTTTGGGCAATAACACACTACCGCCAGCAGCAATTACAAACAAGGGAACGCCCATACCTAAGCCAAGCGTAAATAAACTAATCCCACCGCCTAATGCGTCCCCCGTGGTACTGATGTGCAATAAAATACCTGCAAAGGGAGCACTAACACAAGGTGAAACCACGAGGCTAGAACAAACACCTAACACAGCAGCACCTAAAACTGAACCACCATGTGCTTTATCGCTAGCTTTATCCAATGCTTGTGTAATAAAAGAAGGTAATCTAAGCTCAAACACCCCAAACATTGCTAATGCAAAAATAATAAAGAAAACGGCAAAGGGAATTAATACCCAAGGAGACTGCAAACGTGCTTGTAATCCAAGCTCTGCCCCAAAAAGCCCGACCAACACACCAAATACAGCATAGGTTAATGCCATACTCAAGATATAAACTAAAGCCAAGATAATTGCTCTAATTCGACGAACCTGCCCCCTTAACACAATACCCGCCAAAATAGGTAACATTGGAAAAACACAAGGAGTCAAACTAAGCAATAAGCCAAAACCAAAATAATACAATAACGTTGCCCAAGAAAGCGCGGTGAGATCTTGTTGGCTAGTGGTTTTTTTAGTATCAACTGCTGGCAAAGTAGTCACATCATGAGTACCAGCTATCACATTTGCTGTTGAAACAACGCCATCAACATCGAGCTTTGCCGTTTCCATTGGGTAACAAAGCCCTTTTTCTGCACAACCTTGATAGTTGACTTCGAGATTAAAGTCTTGTCCATTGGGATTATTCACAGGAACAACAATATCCAAAATAGCGTGATAAGCTTCTATTTCCCCAAAAAACTCATCTTGTTTAATTTTTCCCTTGGGTAATTTGAGCTCTCCAATGACGACTTGAGGGTTATCCGTTTTAAAAGAAAAACGGTTTTTATAGAGATAATAACCATCAGCTATAATATATTGTAGATGAACACCTTGCTCATCTACCTTTTTCTTTTCCAAATGAAAAGCTTTTTCTGATGGTAAAAAATCCATTTGCGTAGCATTTGATCCACCAAATACACTATCCGTAGGAGCTGATTGTAAAAAACTATCAGCAAATGCTGGCATCATAAAAACAACTAATAATAACGTTAATAATCTTTTCATTTGTAAAATCTAGTGTGTGAAACATAAACCAATGATAATAAACAAAACTGGCATAGTTTTGTTTATCTTTATGTTTAAAAGTATGACAAACTATTATTATTGTAATTAATCTAAATAGCCCAAAGAACGCATTGCACGCTCGTCATCCGACCAACCACGCTTAACTTTCACCCACAAATTGAGCATTACTTTGGAGTCAAATAAGGTTTCCATATCGATTCTCGCTTCTTGCCCAATGCGTTTTATACGCTCTCCTTTATCACCGATAAGAATTTTCTTTTGCCCATCGCGCTCAACTAAGATAAGAGCATGGATGTGTAGCACAGCACCTTGTTGCTTAAACTGCTCCACTTCCACATTAACCTGATAGGGTAACTCAGCTCCCAACTGGCGTGTTATTTTTTCTCTCACAATTTCAGCCGCTAAAAAACGACTAGAACGGTCTGTTAACTGATCCTCAGGATAAAAGTGCTCACTCTCGGGTAAGCATTGATTGATTAATTTTTCTAATGTTTCTAGGTTTTGAGAGTGCAATGAAGAAACAGGTACAATTTGCGCATCAGGAAGTTGTCCATGCAACCACTCTAAATGGGGTAAAAGCTCTTTTTTATCTTCTAAACGGTCTATTTTATTAACCGCTACAATAACAGGCTCTTTACTTAACTTAACTTTTTCAAGTACCAACTCATCCTCTTCAGTCCAACGGTTACGATCAACCACAAAAACAATCACATCGACATCACGTAACGCATTGGTTGCTGTTTTATTCATGTAACGGTTCAGTGCTTTTTCATTTTCTTTATGAAGTCCGGGCGTATCCACATAAACAGCTTGGTTATTACCCTCTGTTTTAATGCCCAACATGGTATGACGTGTTGTTTGGGGCTTACGTGAGGTAATCGCTAATTTCTGGCCTAAAATGTGATTTAGCAGTGTTGATTTACCTACATTAGGACGACCTACAATAGCCACATAGCCACAACGTTGAATTTGCTCTGTCATACTTTTTTACTCTCTAATAGTTCAAGCGCACGACCAGCGGCTTGTTGTTCTGCAATACGTCGGCTACTCCCTTTACCCCGTGTTTTTCTATCAATAATCTCAAGGTAGCACTCAATATAGAAAGTACGCTCATGAGGTTCACCCTCAATATTAATGACTTCGTACTTGGGTAACTCCGCATTACGTGATTGAAGAAATTCCTGTAAACGTGTTTTAGGGTCCTTATTGGTGTCAACCAAGGTAAGGTTTTTAAATTCATCTTCAAGCCAAACAAGTACACGCTCTTTAGCTTTTTCCATCCCTGCATCTAGATAGATCGCGCCAATAAGTGCTTCTACGGTATCCGCTAAAATAGAATCTCGTCGAAAGCCACCGCTTTTTAGCTCACCTGAACCCAATCTTAAGTAATCACCTAATCCAAAATGCCGTGCAATGACCGCCAAAGTTTCTCCTTTCACAAGCTTTGACCTTAAGCGGGATAACTGACCTTCTTTTGCTTGTGGAAAACGCTCAAACAGCGCTTCTCCCGCTACAAAGTTTAGGATAGCATCACCCAGAAACTCTAATCGTTCGTTATTTTTACTCGAAAAGCTCCGATGTGTTAATGCTAACAGCATTAAATCCGAGTCACTAAAAGAATGCCCTAGCTTAGCCGCTAGGGTCTTTAATGCTTGCTCATTTGTAGACATGTAATACTATTTTATAAATCGATCATTAGAAAAGGAAGGTAAATGACTTAGCTTAGGATCAGGCCAGTGCATCCAAACCATAAAGGCTTTACCCACAATATTATCCGCTGGAACCATGTACATTTTGTCATCAAGTAATAAATCACTACAAGCCTTATTTGCCCAACAATCACTTAATGGGGCATTCTCAGCAATATAGCCTTGTTTTACTGCATAGTCTCTTATCCAGAAACGGCTGTCCAACGAGTTATCTCTATTATCACCCATCATAAAATAATACCCTTCTGGCACAATCCACTCCTGATTGGGTTTAGAGGAAACACTATTACGTGAAGGCATTTTATAAATTGCGTGTGACACCCCATCTAAATCTTCAGTATAAAGCTTATAATCAACAGCGATATCACGCTGCTCTTCAGTGCCTGAGATTTCATTGCGTATTTTAACTTTTTCTATCGTCTTAACATTATCATCAAATGTTTCACCGATTAGTTGTCCATTGATGTATAAACGCTTATCTTTATATTGGATACGATCACCTGGCACACCAATAACACGTTTAATATAATCAATATCAGGATTTGGGGGATAATGAAAAACAGCAACATCGCCACGTCTTGGTTGACCAATTGGAATAATAACTTTATTAATCACAGGCAAGCGTATGCCATAAGTAAATTTATTGACTAAAATAAAATCACCTATCTTTAAAGTAGGTAACATAGAACCAGAGGGAATCTGAAAAGGCTCAACTAAAAAAGAGCGCAACACAAAGACAATCAATAATACAGGGAATATGGAGCGGATAAACTCTAGTACAGCTGACCCTTGGGATAACTCCTTAACTACCTTTTCATCCGGAACGTCAACACTTTCCTTATAAGCTTTTACAGCCTCTTTGCGTTTAGCTGCAAAAAATAAACGATTAATAACAACCACAATCAATGAGATCAGGGTCGCCAATGTTAAAATCAGTGTAAAATTAAAATAACTGACCATTAATAATACACTGAACACCATGATGACCAAAGGCCCCCATGAATAGGTTAATTCAATGTACATGGGGGGCTTTGTGTTATTTTGCTGGCTATTTTCACTGACGTGTAATACAAACTTGTCTAGCACCATCACTACTATAGCAATGGCTGTGAGAACACCAAATATAACAAATAAATTCATTTCTTAATTCCTTAGCTATCTACTTTTAGTACAGCTAAAAATGCCTCTTGTGGGATCTCAACACTGCCCACTTGCTTCATTCGCTTTTTACCTGCCTTTTGTTTCTCTAAGAGTTTTTTCTTACGGCTTGCATCACCACCATAACATTTAGCTAATACATTCTTACGCAATGCTTTTACAGTAGTTCTCGCAATAATCTGTCCACCCAAAGCAGCTTGAATAGCAACATCAAACATTTGCCTTGGAATAAGCTCTTTCATTTTCTCTGTTAATGCACGACCTTTTTGCGCTGCACGATCTCGGTGAACAATCAGCGCTAAAGCATCAACTTTTTCACCATTAATTAATACATCGAGTTTTACCAAGTTTGCAGCTTGAAAGCGGTCAAAACTGTAATCAAGTGAAGCATAACCACGACTAACCGATTTTAAACGGTCAAAGAAGTCTAATACCACTTCATTCATCGGTAAATCATAGCTGACTTGTACTTGGCTACCCAAAAACTGCATATCTCGTTGAACACCACGTTTTTCAATGCACAGGGTAATCACGTTTCCTAAATGGTCTTGCGGAACTAAAATATTAGCACGCACGATGGGCTCACGCATCTCATCAACCATCGAAGGATCGGGTAGCTTTGAAGGATTATCCACATAAATGACTTCACCACCACTCATGAGCACTTCAAAAACAACCGTAGGTGCTGTTGTAATAAGATCCAAATCATATTCACGCTCTAAACGCTCTTGAATAATCTCCATATGGAGCATACCCAAGAAACCAATACGGAAGCCAAAGCCTAATGCATCTGAACTTTCTGGTTCATACTCTAATGCCGCATCATTTAAAGTAAGTTTTTGTAGCGCTTCACGAAAATCTTCAAAATCGTCGGAACTTACAGGGAATAATCCCGCATAAACTTGTGGCTTTACTCGTTTAAAACCAGGTAAGACATCAACATCAGGAGTAGCCGCCAGCGTCAGTGTGTCACCCACAGGGGCGCCATGAATATCTTTAATACTAGCAATGACAAAACCTACTTCACCTGCTTTTAATGATTCTGTCGCAGTGTGTTTTGGTGTAAACACCCCAACACTATCCACCAAGTGCGTTTTTCCCGTTGATTTAACAAGAACTTTATCGCCCTTTTTAATTGAACCATTTTTAACACGAACTAAAGAAACCACACCCAAGTAATTATCAAACCACGAGTCAATAATTAACGCTTGTAATGGAGCATCAATCTCACCCTCTGGCGGTGGAATGGATTTGACTAATTTCTCCAGAACATCATTAATACCTAAACCACTTTTTGCACTGCAAACTACTGCGTCTGTAGCATCAATTCCAATAACATTTTCTATTTCTTCTTTAACACGCTCAGGCTCTGCTTGAGGCAGGTCAATTTTATTTAATACAGGCATGACCTCTAGCCCTTGCTCAATGGCTGTATAGCAGTTTGCTACAGATTGCGCCTCCACCCCCTGAGCCGCATCAACAACAAGCAAAGCCCCTTCACAGGCGGCTAATGACCGACTAACCTCATAGGTAAAGTCCACATGCCCAGGGGTATCAATAAAATTTAACTGGTATTTATTACCATCTTCAGCTTGATAATAAAGCGTTACACTGTGCGCTTTGATTGTGATACCGCGTTCACGCTCTAAATCCATAGAGTCGAGTACTTGTTCCTCCATTTCGCGATCAGCTAGGCCACCACATACTTGAATAAAACGATCTGCCAAGGTTGATTTACCATGGTCAATATGGGCAATAATAGAAAAATTACGAATATGCTTTAAATCACTCACAGACTCTTACTCAAGAAAATAGATTAATCAGGATAGTATAACTTAGTTTATTACAAGCTCGTTATTTTATCATTTTACAAAACGCTACTGTAATAGTTACCTAAAAAAATAGCGGCTAAGTGTAACCTATATCGATGCGACACACTAGCCACTATCCTACTTTTCGTACTTTTTTTATTTTCTTATTTTAGAAATCAATCACGGGGCATAGTGCACTGATGATGCTATATGAAGCGCCGTAGAAGCGGGGATTTCCCCCACAACAATCACCAAGTAAGACTGCTTATTTGAACCGATAACTTTACGAGAAACTAACGTTGTAGCACCTGAATGCTTTTGTATATTAACCAATGCATCATCCGTCAGTGGCTCAATAAAAACAGAAAAAGAAACAACACCATCACCATAAACCAAGTGTTCATTCTCTTCTTTTTCATGCGCGCGATAGAAAAACATGAAGCCTTTTGGAATCCAGTCAATTGTCCAGTTTACCGCTTCAGTATCTGTTTGCCTTTGAGCTACTCGCTGACAGTTATGTAGCGGTTTAACCTCTTCCTCACCTGCTAAATAGGTGAATTGCGAATAAAAACCTTGTTCTAGAAGTTTTTGGTTATGATCAAAAAAAACAAACCGTAACGGCACAAATGTTTTTTTATCAAAAACCAATTTGTATATATAGCGTTCTTTTGCTTTCGGCTTAAAGATTAATTCATACGTTGATAAACCAGCCGTCATTGATTCATCTTTAGACAACGTTACATCATAATAACGGAGGATATTTTCTATTTTTTCCTCATCAATGGATTGTAAAATAGTATTAGCACGGAACCGATTATTATAAGCCTTTGTAACACAACTGACTTTTCCATTAATTTTTAGAAACCCTTCATCGCCCGTTTTTTCCCTTACCCAGTGATGCACTTCTCCCTCATCACTCACTTGCTGATGAACATAAACCTCACTTTTATAGTCAGGCCGCTCGTAATTAAAGACACCACGGTAAGGATAAGTATCTTTCGCATTAATAATACGCTTTATATAATGTTGCGCATCAAACTCATCATTAGCAAAAGCAAAAGAACTTACCACAAAGAAAACAATAAGGCTTAGTTTGATACTTCTTATTATTGCAGAGCTTAGAGTTAACTGGTTATAGTCTCTCACGCTGCAAACTCCCCTTATGTTAAAACACTTATAAAAATAAAGCCTGTAATTGCTTACTAGGCTTTATAATGTCAATTATAGAATACTACTTACTGTTTACTTTGTAGTATCAATGCTTTTTCCTCTTCAATAACAAGTCCTTGCTTTTCATGCTTCTCTAAAAGCTCAGTCACTTTCTTATCAACTTGAGGATCAGCTAAAACCACATCGGTGCCACCAAGAGAATCATCACTACTGACATAGACATTGTTTACTATATCTGGGCTGCTCCCATCCCCAAAAAAATAAACAGTAGATAATGTAACCGCTAAAATGGAGGCTGCCACTGCAAATTTGCCAATACTTCGCTTTAAAACTGGTGTTTTTTTAACACGCGTAGACATATTCCGCTTAGTCTCTTCTGTTTCCTTTGCAATAACCTCTGATATCGCCGAAGCAATATCAAGTCTAGGAAAAACAGGTTCTTTACGCATTACTGAACGGGCTACTTGATAACGAGACCATGTAGCCAATAACGCTTCGTCTGTGTTAGCTAATACACGACGAATCTCTAACTCATCAGCCGCATCATCCATCATTGCTGATAATGAACTCTTTATTTTTTCATTACTCATCATGATACCTTTTTAACATACTCATATAGCCTACAACGTTTAATTCTCTAATAACGGTTGAAGTGCCTTATCAACCACTTCTCTCGCTCTAAAAATCCGAGATCTAACAGTCCCAACGGGGCACTGCATAACTTCGGCAATATCTTCATAGCTCAAGCCATCTGTTTCGCGTAAAGTAAGTGCAACACGTAAATCTTCTGGCAATAAACTCACCGTCTTATGAATAACCTGCTCGACTTCATCTCTCAATAAATTATTCTCAGGCGTATCAATATCTTTAAAATTACTCCCCGCAAAATAAATCTCAACATCACCGGCATCTACGTCGGTATCTGGTGGCCTACGGCCTTTTGCAACTAAATAATTCTTTGCTGTATTAATTGCAATACGATACAACCAAGTATAAAAAGCACTTTCACCACGAAAACTTTTAATAGCACGGTACGCTTTGATAAAAGCTTCCTGTGTAACATCCTGCGCCTCATGCATGTCATGAACAAAACGCAAGACTAAGCTATAGATCTTATGCTGATATTTCAACACTAGCATATCAAATGCCTTTTTATCACCCTGCTGTATCCTCTCAACGAGTTGCTGATCTTGCTCTTGGGCTAACATGCATAATCCCCATTAACTGAGATATCAATGCATCCACTTAATCTATAATTATTTAGAAGATGCTATTAAAAAAAAGTTCAATTACTCTATGAAATATAACAATATTTCTTTATAAACTCGCCACAGTCATCGTTTTCCCCCGTAGCGCAAATAAACCTTCAAGCGTCTAAAATCATTTGCAGCCATATTATCCGCCAATAAACAAAGCGTCTTAATACGCTTATTTTCCCCTACTCTAAACTGTAAAATAACAATCCATGACAATACAACACACTGAGAAGTTAACAACCTAATAGACTGCCACTCTTTTGTTGAGCTATAAATAAACCAATTATTCGAGACGCTACGCAATGCAGTGAAAGATGAGGACATTTTAAATAATACAGACTTAAACAACAGGGCCATTGAATGACAAGTTAACACTATTATAAACAACACTTTCCATTCAACAGCCCAAGATAAATGCATAACAACCAACAGCGAGACACTATAAAACATCAAAAAAACAATCAATAAATGCATTGAACCATACCAATGGCACTCAAATAGCGTATTATGATGGTTGAACACGGTCTAGAATTATCTTAACAATTCTTTTTAGATCAACATCGCTAGGTTCTTCTCGCTGCATAAACCAACCAAATAAATCTTGGTCTTCACATGCCAATAACTTTTTAAATCTAGCCTGATCGTCGACGCTTAAACTTGGATAAGCTTCTTGAACAAAGGGTGATAGAAGCACATCAAGCTCCAGCATTCCCCTACGGCATTGCCAATACAATTTTTTTAATTCTAATTCATTATCAGACATAATAAATAAAACCTTTTTAAACTATCATTATACACTTTTTATAAAATAAAATGGCTAACAAGATGTAGCGCTTCATATAAATAACGACTCGTTAACCATATAATCAGTGCTATACTTTACTTTATCATTATACTTTATCAATCAGTGGAATCGATTTATGCTAAACGCCTTTTTCTGTCTATTACCCCACGAGTGTATTATGTCTATTACAGGAGTAGATAGCAAAAAGTTTTTACAGGGTCAGTTGACATGTAATCTCGACTATCTTTCTCCTGAAAACGCTAGCTTAGCTGCTTGCTGTACAACTAAAGGACGCATGATTTCAAGCTTTAGAATCTTAATGCTAGAAACTAACCATTACTTATTGGTACTCGACAAAAATCTTTTTAATAAACAACTCAATGAATTTAAAAAATATGCTATATTTTCTAAAGTTGTATTTGAGGAGGCCAGTCAATCATGGTGTCGCATAGGCTTAGAGGCCTCACCTCACGCCCTGTCCTTTCTAAATATACCTACTCCTGAACAAACCAATCATGTCTCACGCAAAGAAAAACAATTACTTGTTAAAATTAGCGAAAACCGCTTTGAACTTTGGATTCCATCTGATCAATTACAGCAAATTTTAGAAATACTCAACAAAAATCTCACCGAACAGCCTTTAAATAGTTGGTTATTAGGGCAAATACAAGCAGGTATTGGCCAAGTTTTTTTAGAAACAACAGAGAAATTTGTACCTCAAATGATTAATTTACAATCATTAGGTGGTGTAAGCTTTAAAAAGGGTTGTTATATAGGACAGGAAATTGTTGCACGTATGCAGTATTTAGGCAAATTAAAGCAGCACCTTTACCGTTTTAGTGTTGACCTTAAAGAATTACCCTGTAAGGGCGCTGCACTGTACTCTAACGTTCACTCAACCAGTGTAGGCGAAGTCGTACTCTCTGCCTTAACAGCTGAGAATAAAATAGAGTTATTAGCTGTTGTAAGGGATGACGCAGCCGTCGCTGAACTTTGGCTAGAAGGAAAGGCTGACAGTTTACTTCATCCTCTACCATTACCTTACGCCATTAACTACGATGAAGAAATAAAGCATTAATAAAAAAGGCCATTAAATGGCCTTTTTTATTATTTCACTAGGGTCGTCTAATCACTGTCGGCGCCACATCTGCAGGGATATTATGGCGAACAGGCGGATTATACTCATCAGCAGGTGTTTGACCTGTCAACTGTTCAACAACTTGATTAGCAACATCTTTACCTAATGCCTTTGAAACATTAGAAACTAACTTCGCTCGGTTTAAAGTCACCTGCTTATCTAAGCTATTAACCAACTTAAGATCTTTAGCTTCACCCATAGCAGTAAACGCAGCTTTAATTTCATGAGTAGTGGTATTAATGAGACTAAACTCAGCAACCACTGTTAACGATAATGATTTTGAGTAGGTATTGGTGTGTTGAATATTCATTACATTATTATTGAATTGAATATCTGATATACGGCCAAACAACACATAGTCAGCCCCATTAAAATCACCTTTTTCAATACGCGCAATAATATCATTAATATTATCAAGCTCAGGATCACCCGAATAAGGACGTCCTTGAATCAAATCAACGAGCCCTGTTTTCTTTAGATCACCTTTTATATCACCAACAAACTTATTTAACTCTCGTTGCTCAATATAGGTGTAAGTCCCCTCAACCTTGTTATACGTTGATGTTGAGTGATCTGAATAATTACCACTCGCACTTCCATTATGAGAATTAACATTAGTATTGCGATTAGAGTCAACAACATTAATATAATCTTTTACCTGTTGCTCATACGCTAAGTCAGTTACAGCAACTTTTGGCTTTACCTCTTGAGCTAATGCTCCAAAGGTTAAGGTAGCCATCAATAATCCTGTTAATAATTTCATAATCATTTACTCATCGATTTTCTGTTTTACGGATTTCTTTTTCATCCATCCACTCAGATAAGCCAGTTTCCACATCAAATAACTCTAATGTAAACTTGTAATAGACATCTTTAATCTTTTTTGACTTCTTGCTAATGGTTGTAATAGTACCCTCTAAACGGTATTTAGCCGCTATCATATTTCCCGTTTTGGCTACAGTTGATTCCTTATATAAACCACTATCATTTTGCAGTTTAAGTTGATCAACTTGACTTTGCATACGTGTATTATCACTTGCGAAACGAGCAACACCAGACTTCATTAGCTGTGCTTTAATAGAGTCAGTGATATTACGTGTATCAATGTACTGATCTGTTTTGTTTTGAACATCATAGACTTGTATTACTGGACGTCCACGCAACACGCCCGATTGTGCAAGGGAACGTGCCATATCAGTAGCAATCATTTGCAAATCAGTTGAACCAAAATCAGTATTAACTACTTCTACTGCATTAGGATCACCATAGCTCACATCACGCTCACCTCTGACCATCGGTGAGTTATCAGCACAACCCGCCACTATTAACGCAGCAGCTAAGAAAGAAATACCACGGACTTTAAACATACACACACCTCATAAAAACATATAACTGTTATGGCTCTTGAATTTCAATACGGAAATCGGTTGCTTCCATCATAGGCGCAATACTATTGATAAATGTTTTTTGTTTACCATAAATCAATTTACTTTTCCAATTCTCCTCATTTCCTACAGGAAAACCTTGATCATCTAGCCATTGAAAGCGGTAATTAATATTGTGGTTGGCACTGGAAGTATTTTCAACCGCTACTTTAATCACTAAAAACCCATTTTGTCTGGATTTTTGAGCCTCAATCACTTCAATATTTTTAACCTTGCCCATTTCAACCAAGTTAGGGTGTTTGTTACTCGAACAGCCTACTACTGTCAGTATAGCCATCATAA
>CAYNAM010000060.1:0-15720 GCA_964395065.1 uncultured Ventosimonas sp. | reverse complement strand
ACATTCTTTGAAAAACTCAGAGGAGTGCTCGATCACTCTCGGCAGCTAGAAAAAGATATCGAGCAGTTAAAGCTAAAGCTAGCTTCATCAGCTGGTAGTGATTTAGCATCTCATGTTAAGGAAATAAAAGGGGTAAAAACGTTATCAGCAAGAGTTGATAATCAAGATAATAAAGCCTTACTAGTTTTGTTGGATCAGCTTAAAAATAAATTAGGTTCTGCTATTATTTTATTAGCCAGTGAGTATGATGGTAAAGTTATTTTGGTCGCAGGTGTGACGGAAGATCTTTCTAATAAATTAAAGGCAGGGGATTTAATCAAATTAGCCTGTGTTGCTATAGATGGAAAAGGTGGTGGTCGCCCTACAATGGCACAGGGTAGCGGTACCTGTATTGCTAATATAGATGATGCTTTAGCGTCAATTGCGACTTACGTAGAAGATACTTTAGAATAATTGCACAATAGTTTTAGGCCATTAATATTATGACATTGATTGTACAGAAATTTGGTGGTACTTCTGTTGGTTCGGTAGAAAGAATTCAACAGGTAGCACAAAAAGTTAAAAAGTTTAGAGAGAATGGCGCGGATTTGGTCATCGTCTTGTCTGCTATGAGTGGTGAAACTAACCGCTTAATAGGCTTGGCAAAGCAAATTTCAAGCCGACCAAATTTGAGAGAGCTGGATGTGATGGTGTCCACAGGAGAGCAGGTTACTATTGCTCTTTTATGTATGGCTTTAGAGGAGTTAGGCATTCCAGCAAAATCTTATACGGGGGCTCAGGTTCGTATCCAAACAGATAGTTTTCATACAAAAGCACGCATTCTTAGTATTGATGAACATCGTATAAAAGCAGATTTAAAAGAGGGAAAGGTTGTAGTAGTAGCTGGTTTTCAGGGTGTAAATGAGCATGGTGATATAACAACATTAGGGCGCGGTGGATCCGATACAACAGGTGTTGCTTTAGCGGCAGCATTAAAGGCAGATGAGTGTCAGATTTATACTGATGTCGATGGCGTTTATACCACTGATCCTAGAGTTGCTCCCAAAGCTAAAAGATTAGAAAAGATCACTTTTGAGGAAATGCTAGAAATGGCTAGTTTAGGCTCAAAAGTTTTACAAATTCGCTCTGTTGAGTTTGCAGGTAAATACAACGTCCCACTACGTGTATTACATAGTTTTAAAGAAGGGAATGGCACCCTTATTACAATTGATGAAGAGGTTTCTGTGGAACAACCAATTATTTCTGGAATAGCTTTTAGTCGTGATGAGGCTAAACTTACAATTAGAGGAGTTCCAGATACTCCAGGAGTGGCTTCTAATATTTTAGGTCCTATTAGTGCTGCAAATATTGAAGTAGACATGATAATTCAAAATATATCACGTGATGGTACAACTGATTTTACATTCACTGTATCTCGTAGTGATTATCAGGCTGCACTTGATATTTTAAATGAAACAGCCAAGAAAATTTCTGCACGCGAAGTAGCAGGTAATCTTGATATTGCAAAAGTATCTATTGTTGGTGTAGGGATGCGTTCTCATGCAGGTGTTGCTAGCCGTATGTTTGAGGTTTTAGCCAAAGAAGGCATTAATATTCTTATGATTTCAACATCGGAAATTAAAATTTCTGTATTGATTCAAGAAAAATATTTGGAGTTAGCTGTTAGGTCATTGCATACAGCATTTGAGCTAGATGCTCCAGAAAAAACATTAGATTAAGTAAGATTTTTATTTAAAGGTTTATAGTATTTTTAATACTATATTTTTAGTTTACATCCTAGAAGTACTTGTGAGGAGATAGGGAATGTTAATTTTAACCCGTAAAGTTGGAGAGGCTTTAATGGTCGGCGATGATGTTAATATCACCGTGTTGGGCGTTAAAGGTAATCAAGTTAGAATCGGTGTGAGTGCGCCTAAAGAAGTTGCGGTGCACCGTGAAGAAATTTATCAACGCATTCAAAAAGAAAAAAATCAGGCAGAATCTGGTAAAGAATCAGAATAAAAGTAAAAAAAATGAAAATTTTGCTTTTCAAATGCTTGAAAAAAGGTTAGGATACGCCACCAGTTATGGAGAGGTGGCCGAGAGGCCGAAGGCACTCCCCTGCTAAGGGAGCATACCTCAAAAGGGTATCGGGGGTTCGAATCCCCCCCTCTCCGCCATAGGACATACAAAACCCATTGAGAAATCAATGGGTTTTGTTTTTTATAGGTTTTAGTATTCTATTCATATTTAGCTTAAATTAATATTTGCTGTCATCTCTCATTAAAATAAATTTAATCATTTTATGATTCTTCTAAAAAAAATATTATTTATTTAAAATTTGTTGGCCTTCTTGAATTTCAATAATATGCTCACCAAAGAGTTTAACATCCTCAATATCGTGGGATATTAAAATCATCGGAATCTTAAGCTGTTGTTGGAGCTCATTAATTTCATTGCGTACCTTATGGCGTAGACTTGAATCTAGGGCAGAAAAAGGCTCATCTAATAATAACATACGAGGGTTGGTTGTAAGTGCACGAGCTAGAGCAACGCGCTGCTGTTGGCCTCCAGATAGTTGTTGAGGATAAAGACCTATTAGATCCGTTAACTCAAGCTTTTCTATCCATTGATTGGCTTTAACATGTGAGCTATTTTGTTTAGGATTAAATAGTCCCTTTTGGAGTGCGAAGTTTATATTTTGACCAACGGTTAAATGAGGAAACAAACTATAGTTTTGAAAAAGGTAAGCTAAGTGTCGTTGCTGTGGTTTTAGGTTTATTTTTTTTGTACTATCAAATAAAATGGTATCTGCTATTTTAATATGTCCTCGATCTGGAGTTGTTAGCCCTGCAATACTTTTGAGTATCATTGTTTTGCCTGCACCTGATGCACCAAAAATAACAATACGTTTGCTATCAGATGTCACTCTAATATTAAGTTTAAAGGTGCGTGTTGGTGAGCATAATGTTTTTTGTATGGCAAGATCAAGTTGCATAGTAAATCAATAGTTGGCTCTATAAGCAGCTAAACGTTTAGCTAATAATAAGATAATAATACAAACAATCGAGATGATAATAACTAATGTGTTAGCGATCGCATCTTGTCCTGCTTGTACTGCTTCATAAATAGCAATAGATAAGGTTTGTGTTTTACCGGGAATGCTCCCCGCGACCATTAGGGTTGCACCAAACTCTCCCAGTGCACGTGCAAAAGCTAACAA
Source organism: uncultured Ventosimonas sp. (assembly GCA_964395065.1). Taxonomy (GTDB): domain Bacteria; phylum Pseudomonadota; class Gammaproteobacteria; order Pseudomonadales; family Pseudomonadaceae; genus Entomomonas. The sequence goes on along the minus strand of CAYNAM010000060.1, from coordinate 12,518 downwards.
AACCCCGGCTAAAATACCTCGCCATGCTAGAGGCAATGTTATTCTAAAAAAAATTGCCAGTTCTGCTATGCCCAATACACGAGCAGTTTGTTCGTATTGTTGATCGATACTTTCGAAAGCAGCTCGAGCAGGTTTAAATATGAGTGGAAAGGTAACGATGACCGATGCGATAACAGCACCTTGCCATGTAAAGATCAGGTTGATATTAAAGGTATCTTGTAAAAAGTGACCAATCCAACCATTGCGTCCAAGCAAAACTAGTAGATAATAGCCTAGTACGGTGGGTGGCATTACCATGGGAAGTGTGAGTAGAGTGTCGAGTAGCTCTTTTCCATAAAATTTTTTGCGCGCTAGTAAGTAGCCAACAGAAATACCAAGTATTAAATTAATTAATATAGCCCACCCAGCGACCTTAAGTGAGAGAAATAGAGCTATCCACGCAATATCCATGGTGATTAATTAAGGTTGAATGTTAGAAAAACCATAGCTGTTTAGTATCTGTTGCCCCTCTTGGGATAAAATGTATTCGATAAACTTATTCGCTAATTGACTATGTTTACTGTCTTTTAATTGAGCAATCGGATAAGTCACAGGTGTTTTTAAAGGGACAGTAAACAATACTTTTACTTTATTTTTCATGATGGACGCATCACTACCATACACGAAGCCAATATCTACTTCTTGGCGTGCTACATAGTCAAGGGCTTGGCGTACATTTTGAGTATAAATGTATTTGCCTTGCAGCGCTCGCCATTGATTTGTTTGTTCTAAAGCTTCTTGTGTATATCGACCAGCAGGAACACTTGCTGGGTTACCTACAGCAATGCGCTTAATAGCTTCTGAGTTTAAATCTGTTAATCCATTAAAAGATAATGTACTGCTGCTTGGTGCAATAATAACCAATGTGTTTTGTGTAAAGTTTTTACGTGAGCTATCAACTATTAGCTTTTTTTGTTCAGCTTGATTCATCGTTTCTTGGTCGGCAGAAGCAAAAACATCAACAGGTGCACCTTTAGCCATTTGTTGGAGCAATGTCCCTGAAGCAGCAAAATTGAACAACACCTTATCATTTGGGTGATTCGCTTCAAAATTTTGGCCTATTTCTTTAAAGGCGTTATTTAAACTGGCGGCTGCAGAAACAATCAGTTCTTCTGCATTGGCTGTAAAAGAGGATAAAGATAAACAAAGAACACACACTGCAATTTTCTTATTAATCATCATGAATCCTCTCTCACTTAAAGTTAAGAAACTAAAAAACGGCCTTAATGATTATATAATATCACTGGCTTATAGCCATGTCATTTACTTTTAAAGTTGTAAACGCTTGCTAGTAGGTGTAGTTCTAGGATGGAGCAAAGACGATTTTTATTAGTTGTTAGTTCAAAGAACACGCATTGTTACCATACAGAAAATAGTGGCAAGAGTTATTAGTTATTTCGAGATGGGGTTGTAGATAAATATATACGCGGAGGTTCATTTTATAGAGGTTAGCGGGCTGAAGACTTCTTGTATGCTATGTATTTTTAAAAAACAGTCGTGAGTCACTCTGGTAAGAGAGGCAAATTATAAAGGTGTTGTTTACAGGATTGTTTGTTATTAACTGAATAAATGAAATTATAATTAAAATATTATCTTAGATCAGTAGTTTTATATTTAGAACATTTTATATTAGGTTTATAATGAGATTTTTGCATCTGCCGCTAGAGTGATAAAAATGAATTTATTTGCCAGTATTGAACTTGCACCACGTGATCCTATCCTTGGTTTAAATGAAGCATATCAGGCTGATACACGAGCCAATAAAATTAATTTAGGTGTAGGAGTTTATTACGATGAACAGGGTCGTATTCCTTTACTAAAAGCCGTGCAAAAATCTGAAGCTGAGTTTGTTGCTGCGGGAGCACCCCATAGTTACTTACCTATTGATGGCATCGGTAGCTATGATCAGGCGGTACAAAAACTTTTATTTGGTGCTGACTCTATTCTATTAGCCGAAAAACGTGTGGTAACAGTACAGTCTCTAGGTGGGACAGGCGCATTAAAATTAGGTGCTGATTTTGTTAAACAGTTTTTAAATGGTACAGATGTTGCCATCAGTAACCCCAGTTGGGAGAATCATCGGGCATTATTTTCAACTGCAGGTTTTAATGTTCGTGATTACAGCTATTATGATGCTGACACTCATGGTTTAAATCGTGAAGGGCTTTTTGCTGATTTAAAAGCATTGCCTGCTAATACTTTGGTGATATTGCATGGATGTTGTCATAATCCAACGGGTGTTGATTTAGATACCGAGGATTGGGAGCAAATTCTAGATATTGTTCAAGAAAAACAACTCATTCCTTTTATTGATATTGCTTACCAAGGTTTTGGTGATAGTATTGAAGATGACGCCTTTGCTGTTAAGCTATTTGCTGCCTCAGGCATTAACTTTTTTGTATCGAGTTCTTTTTCAAAATCGTTTTCATTGTATGGGGAGAGAGTGGGGGCTTTATCGTTAGTGACTAACTCAGCCGATGATGCTAAACGTGTTTTATCACAGTTAAAGCGTGTTATTCGTACTAACTATTCAAATCCCCCTATTTATGGTGCTATGCTGGTGTCGAAAGTGCTTAATAATCCAGAACTCTATAAGTTATGGAGTGATGAGCTAAAGGGTATGAGAGAGAGAATTAAATCTATGCGCAATCAAATGGTTGCTAATTTAGCTGAAGCTAAACAAGATTTTTCTTTTATTGCTAAACAATGTGGTATGTTCTCTTATTCTGGTTTAACAGCAGAGCAGGTGGATAAGTTGCGTACCGATTATGGTATTTATGCGGTTTCGACAGGCCGTATTTGTGTGGCCGCATTAAATAATCAAAATATTAACGCAGTCACAGATGCTATTTTACAAGTGATATAAAGTTTACTGAGTTTTCTATTCAATGAGGTGTTTACTCATAACCATGAGATATAAACACCTCATTTTTTGTATGAATGTTACAAAACGTAAAGCTTTGATGGTTTGCTATTTGCTTTAATGGCTTCTGTATAAGGATGTTTAGAGAATTTTGAAAAATATCTATGTTTTCTAATTTGTAACGAAGTACGTTAGATGCTGTATTGCATTAGTTATTTGTGTTAAAAATAAAGCTCGCCTTTATTTAAGAGAGATGTTAAGAAAGAATGACTACCTATACACAATCTATTTGGCAAAAAGTTCGTCAATTGTTTAGTCGTGGCTTTGAAAAAGTGGCGGCAAAAGAAGTATCCATTGCAAATGCGGCCCGTGGAAAATTATCTGGCTTGGGCTACGGCATCACAAAGGTTATGTTTTTTGTTTTAAAACTGGCTGTTGTTGTCGTTTTAGCATGGTTTGCACTGTGGTTATTGTTATTTATGATTATTGCCTCAGTAATAGGCTTTTTTGTATTTAAGAAAAAACTAAAAGATTTCACTAAAATGGCTCAATCCCAAAGTGAGCAATCACCAAGCTCAGAGTTTTATAAGGCTAATCAACGGCGCTCTTACACCTTTGATAATCAAGGTAACGTGGTTGACTAGTTTTTTATAGGCTAGCCGCTTTTAGCAGCTAGCAAACACATTTATCTAATAAGGTATTGTGTAGTAAACTAGCACTTTTTAGATAGAATCCAATGACTTCTCAAGCTACTGCACTTCCGAGTTATCGTTTTTGTGTCGCCCCTATGTTAGATTGGACGGATCGACACTTTCGTTATTTTTTCCGAGGTTTAAGCAAAAGCGCCTTACTTTATACCGAAATGATAACCACAGGGGCATTGTTACATGGTGATGCGCCCCGTTACTTGGCATACCAAGAGCAAGAACATCCATTGGCTTTGCAATTAGGGGGGAGCAACCCCAGTGAGCTGGCGGCTTGTGCCAAAATGGCAGAAACATGGGGTTATGATGAAGTTAATTTAAACGTGGGTTGCCCCAGTGACCGCGTACAAAATAATATGATTGGCGCGTGTTTGATGGCGCATCCGCAGCTAGTGGCTGAGTGTTTTAAAGCCATGCAAGACGCTGTCACTATTCCGGTGACGATTAAACACCGTATTGGTATTGATGGCCGCGAAAGTTATGATGAGTTACTCGATTTTGTGGGGCAAAGTGTTCAAGCAGGTTGTAAGCGTTTTATTGTGCATGCACGTATTGCCATTTTAAAAGGGCTTTCACCCAAGCAAAATCGAGATATTCCACCTTTAAAATATGAAGTGGCTGCCCAGTTAAAAAAAGACTTCTCTGATTGTGAATTTGTTCTTAATGGCGGCATTGATACGTTATTAGCCTGTGGAGAACACCTGCAAACGTTTGATGGCGTGATGGTGGGGCGTGCTGCTTACCATAATACTTATGAATGGGCGGCCGTTGATCAACGTTTATTTGGTAGTGATACTCCTGTTGTGTCACGTGCCCAAGCTTTTTTAAATATGTTGCCTTATATTGAGCAGCATGTGAAAGAGGGCGGTACAGTGCAACATGTTAGCCGTCATTTATTGGGGATTGCTCAGGGTTTTGCGGGTTCTAGGCGTATTCGCCAGCTACTCTCCGTGGATATTCATAAGCAACCTGTGCGTGAAGTATTCGATCAAGTGCTGACTTATTTACAATCAAGTGATGTTAATGGTTGAGTCTTGCGTTAAGATAAGCGAAAATAGCGCACCTTTTTTAAGCTCAAAGAATATTATCGATTATGTCATTTGCTACTGAAATCAAAAACGAAGTGGATAAACGCCGCACGTTTGCTATTATTTCTCATCCCGATGCCGGTAAAACTACCATCACAGAAAAATTGTTGTTGATGGGGAAAGCCATCAGCGTGGCAGGAACGGTTAAAGCGAGAAAGTCTGATCGCCATGCCACCTCTGATTGGATGGAAATGGAAAAGCAACGGGGTATTTCGATTACCACCTCAGTAATGCAGTTCCCTTACCGTGAGCATATGATTAACTTACTCGATACCCCCGGGCATGAGGACTTCTCAGAAGATACTTATCGTACGTTAACCGCCGTTGACAGTGCGTTGATGGTTCTTGATGGAGGTAAAGGGGTTGAACCAAGAACCATTGCGTTGATGGAAGTGTGCCGTTTACGTGATACCCCTATTGTTAGCTTTGTCAATAAATTAGACCGTGATATTCGTGATCCTATTGAGCTATTAGACGAAATCGAAGCCGTTCTAACAATTAAAGCTGCCCCTATTACATGGCCAATTGGTTGTTACCGTGATTTTAAAGGGGTTTATCATTTAGCGGACGATAAAATTATTACCTATACCGCAGGGCATGGGCATGAGCGTATTGAAAATAGAGTGATTGATGGCCTTGAAAGCGATGAAGCGCATGAGTATTTAGGTGATTTATACGATAACTTTATTGAGCAGTTAGAGTTAGTGCAGGGTGCTTGCCACACGTTTAATGAAGAAGAGTTTTTACAAGGTAAAATGACCCCCGTCTTTTTTGGTACGGCGTTAGGAAACTTTGGGGTCGATCAAGTATTGGATGCCGTTGTGGATTGGGCACCTAAACCCTTACCACGCAAGACCAATGAGCGTGAAGTGTTACCCACTGAAGAAAAATTTACAGGGTTTGTGTTTAAAATCCAAGCCAACATGGACCCAAAACACCGCGACCGTATCGCTTTTATGCGAATTTGTTCAGGGCGTTATGAAAAAGGCATGAAAATGTACCACGCGCGTACAGGCAAAGATTTAAAAGTGTCTGATGCGTTAACCTTTTTCTCCTCAGAGCGAGAGCAATTAGAAGAGGCATGGGGTGGTGATATTATTGGTTTGCATAACCACGGCACAATTCAAATTGGCGATACCTTTACGGAAGGTGAAAAACTAAGTTTTACAGGTATTCCACACTTTGCACCTGAGTTATTCCGTCGTGTTCGTTTAAAAGATCCATTGAAATCGAAACAGCTTCGCCAAGGTTTACAAGAGTTGGCAGAAGAAGGGGCTACCCAAGTCTTTTTCCCTGAGCGTAATAATGACATTATTTTAGGGGCGGTGGGTGTGCTTCAGTTTGATGTGGTCGCTAGCCGTTTAAAAGAAGAATACAAAGTAGAATGTGTTTACGAAGCAGTGAATGTCTGGTCAGCACGTTGGATTGAATGTGATGATAAGAAAAAGCTCGAAGAGTTCAAAAATAAAGCAATGGAGCATTTAGCGATTGATGGTGGTCATCATTTAACTTATTTAGCACCAACCCGTGTTAATTTAAGTTTAATGGAAGAGCGTTGGCCTGATGTGAGGTTTAGGGCAACAAGAGAGCACCATTAAATAAAAGGCACTAATCAATGATAATGGATCATACTCTTTTAGCTCAAGATATTATTTCTAATAATGTACCTTTGTACAAAACAAATTTAAAAGAATACGCTTTTTTATTCATTATAGCGTATTCTTTTGGATGTACTTTTATAAGACACTAAAATCAATTTTAGTTTATGAAATTTATTTATCAAAAACTCATGCAGCTCGTTATGTAAAGAGTTATATTGACAAATAAAACTGGCTAAGACTTAAGATTTATCCATTTCTGAATCTAAAGTGTGATCTAATCTCTTAGAATGTTTTCCTAATGTCATGCTAGAGAATACGCCATCACGATAAATCAATGCATGTAATAGCGCAGCTGAGAGGTGACCTAAAATAACAGCAAATAACAACCAAGCTAGAACGCCATGACTTGTTCGTAACCAAGCATAGAGTATAGGATTAGATGGAGTAATATATGGAAGATTCCAGCCTGAAATTAAAGTTACCGGCCAATTACCTGCTGATAGAGTTGCCCAGCCAAGCAGAGGTAAAATGATCATTAAAAAATAAAGTAACCAATGAGATGCATGGGCAAGAAATGCTTGCCAAGTTGGAATAGTGGTTGGTAAAGGTGGTGTCGGAAAATATATTCGGTTTATTAATCTTAAGACGACTAATAACAAAATTGCTATCCCTAAAGGGCGATGAATATCAATCAACCAAGGACGTAAAGTCAAGGATGTTGTCATTCCAACACCAATAAATAACATTGTCAAAATAGCTACTGCCATAGACCAATGGAGTATACGAGCAAGTAAATTAAAATGACTTGGAGTATCATTATATGATATTTTTTGCATAAAATTCTCCTATTTGCCAACGGCATCTGTTGCTTTGCCAAATCCAATTTCACGTAATCTAGCATTATAAGAATGCGAATAGATTCCAGCTCTTGCAGCTAAAACTGGGTCAGATGATAACTTCATACCTGGTGGAACTAGTGTTGGATCAAAGTTTATATCTCGACAACGACCGATTTTCTGATCAGTTACATGTCTAACTTCTAATGTTCCAGCTACAATTTCTTTACGATCTTTAGGCCAAGGTTGAGAAGGGTCATCAATAGGATCTCCTGGCTCAGCAAGCTGTAAAACTAAGTCCCAATAAAGGGGGCCCTTTTCCAAGGACTTTTTAATGTCTTCAAATAAGAAATCATGGCTAGCACGTGCACGCTGCTCTTTTGTCAAGCTAATAAATTTTGAATGAGGACGCATAGACCAACGAATAGGTTGTTCTTCGCCATTAGCGTTTACTAGTATAAAGGCATTAACACTATAATATTCAGCACCACTAAAATTACCAGGTAGAGGTGTTTTTTTCTGTTGTTCAATTGCTTTCCGTGCTTCAGGATATTCTTTAAAAAACTCAGCAACCTTTACTGGATCTGGTTGACCTGTTTTTGGGTCTGGTTTAAAAGCGCTCATTTGTGCTAAAAAACCTTCTGGATTTCGAGTGGAAAAATAAGGGAAATTATTTAATTTCATCCTCCATTGTGATTGATCATCAGGGGTAAGTAGTAGCGCGATACTAACGGTTGAGGTGGAGTTATCTGATGCATGAGGATCAGGACTACCTATAGAGAATCGACCAATCACGGGCATAGTAGATTTAGAGAAAACGAGTGCTGTAGAGAATTTTTCTGCTTCACCACTACTGTAATAGTTACCATCAAAACAAATACCTTTCCCATGTGCACGACGATATCCTGGATCAAAGTTTGTTATAGAACTACCAAGGAACGTTTTTGTCGTTATACGATCTCCAATTAGTCCAGATAACCATGCAAACACTAGCGCTAATGCACCGACAACTAGGAAAATAATACTCAGTGAAATTAATTGATGTTTTAGGTTTTTGCCGTTCAAGTTGTTTACTCCTTCTTTAGTGGACTGATGTGTGCTAGTTCAGACCAGATGCGATACTATCCTATTTTCAATGAGTATCTGTTAGCTTAGGTTTGAACTAAGTTCTTTCTGATCCCTGATCAGAGTAAGCTATAACCTAGCAGATACTTTTATCTAATATCTTACCAATACTCATACAACAAAAAGCCCAACGTTAAGTCAGGCTTTGAGTTTGATATGTCAGCTATTTTATTTTTTCAAATCAAATAGCCAGTACACGAGTTGCTGTTGGGCCTTTAGCCCCCATCTCAGCAGTAAACTGTACTTTTTGTCCTTCATATAATGTTTTAAATCCATCACCAATGACGGCTGAGAAATGAACAAATAAATCTTTGCTACCATTATCAGGAGTAATAAAACCAAAACCTTTACTTTCATTAAACCACTTAACTAAGCCCGTTTGATTAGACATTCAAATATACCTTTTTATAAATTAAATTAAACTCAGTCACATGACTGTAATTGACAAAATTTCTTCGCTTTACATGAACATGATTAATATAGAGAAAATAGAAGAAACAAAAAGATATTATTTTGATTTTGACTAAAAACTAGGTATTTAAAATGCTTGGTTAACGCTGAATTTCTGTTGGGATTAATAATACTCATATAAAATTTAATAGCAAGTTTTATTTTACTAATCTTACTTAATCTAGTCCAATTCTAAGTCAGCTTTACTAAAGTTAATTAACCTGTTTATGTTCAATAAAACAAAGCAGCCAGATGATAAATCAGCGCTGGTGATTTCCTAAACTAAAAAACTAGGTTGTCAATAGAATCATAAACTACCGTATCTATAAGCTATTAAAACTTAATCTTAAATGCAAAGCTAAAAAAACTACCTAATAGGAACCCTGAATCACTGATCGTATCTGTTTAGCAAGATTTTTTTGAGCAATGAGTTTTATGAGTAATTTACTTTATACTATTGATAAGTCTCAAAATAAAGTAGCGTAATTAAATATGAGATCCAGTTTGAGCGATGTTGGTTTCTGTTACGATAATGTCGTAGTTGGATGACTCTTTGGTAACTTAAAACATAAATGGCTTGGGACAACGCAAATAATGATTATGGCGCAGTTACAAGTAAGAATAACGAGACATATGTATTATTACCGTATGATGCGATCTCACTGTCGAAATAATAGTATTGGTCCATTTGCATTTTAGCGTTCACCAATTAAGGTATTCTGTTTTTTTTGATCAAAACAATAAAAGATTAGACATTCTTTTCAATTCTATTAAAAGCTGTTATTGTGCCAAGGGCTATATCATGGTTATTTTTTGGATAGAGCAGAGTTAATTTATGTGGCAATGCCATTTAGTATAGAAATATAAGTAAACTAAATAGATTGAGTAGCTTATCCAATAAAATGAGAGCAAATGAGCATGGCTCGAGCTTATAACATTTTCTAAAATGTTTAGAAAATATTTCATAAGTTATTTGTTTGAAAATAAAATGCTATAACTATCAATGTAGTATCGTTTTTTATAGTGTAAAGTAAATAGTAATAATTTCTACTTTCAAATTAAGGGATTTCCTATGAAAAATAAACTAATCACATTATTGGTTACGCTTCCATTATCAGGCTCCCTATTAGCCGATAATAAAGCTGAAGGTTATTATGGTTCTTTCAAGATTTTTAACGCAAAGCAGAGAGCTGATAATATGGATTCATCTGATAGGCCAGGAGTGGGGCAATTTGTTTCAGGCAAGGAAAAAAAACGTTTTTATAACTCATCAATTGCATTTGGTTATCAATATGGTAACGGTTGGAGAACCGAAGCTGAGTATACTTTTAAAAGAAAGTCTCAGTATACGAGTGGTTCAAGTATTTTTACTACAAGCTATAACCATCACAAAGTAGATGCTCAACGATTAATGATCAATGCTTATAGAGATTTTGATTTAATGTATGATATTTCAATCTATGGCATGTTAGGTGTTGGTGTTGCTAGAATTGAGTCTTCGGGTTGGCAGGGTAATGAAACAAGAAAGTTTTCAAGTAATACTGATACAAACTTAATTTATTCTGTTGGTGTAGGTATTAGTTATACACCCATTTCTAATTTAAGTTTTGATTTAGGGTATCGTTTTGTTGATTTGGGTAAGATCGAGAGTGGTATTAATAAATTCCAGAATGTAAGAGGGCTACAGGATGAGAGGATGAAGGCACATATCAAATCAAACGAAATGTTCCTTGGAGTTAGATATGCGTTATTCTAATACATAAGTTCAGACCAGATGAGACAGTTAACTTAAAAAAGTGAACATAACCCGTTTTGATAGGAGGTATCAGATCTTAAATCAAAACATAAAGAGGTTATGTTCATGTTACATACTAACAATCCAATCATTAAACATAAAGTAGGCTTACTCAATTTAGCTGAATAATTAAGCAATGTATCTAAAGCCTGTAAAATAATGGGCGTATCAAGAGAAACGTTCTATCGTTACCAAGAGTTAGCCGATAATGGTGGAGTAGATGCACTGATAAATCGATCAATGCGAGTGCCCAATCTAAAAAATAGAGTGGATGAAACCACAGAACAAGCAGTAGTTTCTTATGCAATAGAATGCCCAGCTTATGGTCAGCACAGAACAAGCAATGAATTAAGAAAACAAGGCATCTTTGTTCTTAATAACTAAGTTGATTTGTTATAAAAAGAGCCTGTATTTAGATCAATTTGTTTGATGATTATGACTCTCACTGAGTAAGTTTATTTATAATGAATATTCAATTTTTACCTCTTTTTCTAACTATTTTTGATTTTATTATATAGAAACATTGATTTTAGACAAAACACACATTTTAAAAGATTTTCATAGAAAAATACAATTTACTGCTTGTAATTCTCTACTAAATCAAAGAGAATCAATCACAACTTTAGTCATAAAAAATAATTTTGCTTAATCGTCATGATGAAAAAGTCTGCTTTTGTTTTAAAACCGCTTGTCGCTGCAATATTTTCTTTAATTTCAACTCATTCATTGGCCGATGCTTATTGGATAGGTAATAATGGTAATTATGAGGATGGTAACAATTGGAGTACAGGTCAAATTCCTGATCTTTCAGTTGAAAATATTATTATCAATAACGGGCAAGCTAACTTAGAGTTAGATGGTTCTTTTGCTGGGTTTACTCAATGGCAAGGCAATGGCGATAATCAATTTATTATTGGCGGTGCTCAAGGCCAAACAGGATCATTAAACATAGCGTTAACCGATGACGTGATTTATATACAAACTGATCCTGGCTCATCATTAGTTGTTGGTGCAAATGGTGGAAAAGGCAGTTTTACATTTGACAAACGAAATATTAATCCAGATTATGATCTTTGGACCAATTATACTAGTAAATCTACGCTTGTTGGTGATGGGGTACAAAGCCAAGGGACTATTAATTTATTAGGAGAGGGGAAGACCCCTACCCAAGGATCAGCGAGTCAAGCATCATTGGATACAGGATCACTAGTGATTGGTAATAATGGGGGCATAGGCGTATTAAATGTTGATGGCTCTTCTATAAGTATTAATGGTAGCACAAAAGATTATGATTTTACTGACTCTGTTTTTGTATTAGGTAGTGGCGCTAATAGTGTAGGTACAGTGAATGTATTAGGCGGTGGCAAGTCTGTTGTATCCTATCCTTTAACTTATGATCCAACTAAAGATGGAAGAGGAATCATAGGCCGAGATGGCGGTACAGGGCTTTTAAATATATCAGGGCAAAATACAGGAACTGATTACATAGGTAATCCAATTACCTACTCTAGCCGTGCCTATTTCTATGGTGGTTTAGTCGTTGGTAAAGAGGCTAATAGTAAAGGCTATATTAATGTTACTGACGGAGGACTATTAAGATCCTTCAATGAAACAGTTATTGGTCAAAATGGTGGTGAAGGGCATGTACTGATTTCGGGAGAAAATAGTCACTTTGATGTTTTAGGCAACAAGAATAACACCACCTGGAGTAGCGGTATTAATGACGTTGGGGTGGGCGAATTAACCCTTGGTTCTCAGGGCGGAACAGGAACCTTAACCATTGATGATGGCGCTGGGGTTAATATTGGTCACTGGACTGATAATTTAGCAGACGAAAATAATATCAATATCATAACAGGAACAGGGATTTTACACCTAACCGACTCCACAGACAGTAAAGGCTCACTAATCCTGAAAGGAGATGAAGGAAAAGTAGGTATCCTCAATGCGGCTCAAATTGATTTTGGAGCAGGCCAAGGTTCCGTCATCTTCAACCATAACGACTACTCAGCCAACT
>CAYNAM010000059.1:0-15769 GCA_964395065.1 uncultured Ventosimonas sp. | reverse complement strand
GGAATTGTATTTGTTACAACTAACTCATCAAGCAATGAACCATTAATATTTTCAATAGCTGCCCCTGATAGAATAGGGTGGGTGCAGTAGGCGAGAACTTTTGTAGCACCAAAATCTTTCAATGCTTTTGCGCCATGGCAAAGTGTGCCTGCTGTATCAACCATGTCATCGACTAAGATACAGGTACGGTTTTCTACATCCCCGATGACATGCATAACTTCAGATTGGTTAGCCTTAGGACGACGTTTATCAATAATAGCCAACTCCACTCCCAACGATTTTGCGACAGCGCGCGCTCTCACAACACCACCAATATCAGGAGATACAATTAAGGTATTTTCAAAACGTTGGGTAATTATATCATCAACTAAAACAGGGGAGCCATAAATGTTATCAACAGGGATGTCGAAAAAACCTTGTATTTGGTCAGCATGTAGATCAACGGTAAGAACACGGTTTATGCCCACGGTATCTAGCATATCAGCAACTACTTTTGCTGTGATTGCGACACGTGCAGATCGAGGTCGACGATCTTGTCTAGCATAACCAAAGTAAGGTATAACAGCTGTTATACGACTAGCCGATGACCGTCTAAATGCATCAGCCATCACAATGAGTTCCATAAGGTTGTCATTGGTTGGGGCACAAGTTGGTTGAATTAAGAAGACATCCTTTCCTCGGACATTTTCATTAATTTCTACACTGATTTCACCGTCTGAGAATTTACCGACAGAAACGTCACCCAATGGAATATGCAACTGACTAACTACTCTTTTTGCTAAGTCAGGGTTTGCATTCCCTGTGAATATCATCATCTTTGACATGGAGGTGATACCTAAATAGGTTATCTAAGAATATGGCAGGGGTGGCTGGATTCGAACCAACGCATGGCAGGATCAAAACCTGCTGCCGTACCGCTTGGCTACACCCCTATGATTAAAAGTAGGTATTTTTGTTTTCTTGTACATCAAGAATTGGTGCGCACTTTAATAGTAAGCGGCGTTAATGTCAAGTATTTATCTATTTTTTTTTCGTAAAATTAATAAATAATTAACATTGAATTAAAAATTTAGACAATACTATAAGTTTACTATAGACTTTTTAAGTATTATAAGTTGGGTTTGTTTGTACTTTTCTTACTTTAACTAGTTAAATGCAGAGTATTTATTGGAATTAATTAGATGTATGAAAGAAAATTTAAAATACCAGCTCTCTAAAGTATTTTGTCTATGGGTACTTTTGGGAGTGTGTAGTTCATTCCTTATAGCCTGTGATGCAGATCTTTCTTCTTCAAGTGTATTAGAAAAAATAAAGCAAGAAGGTGTTTTACATGTAGTTACCTATAATAGTCCTATGACGTATTTTGAAGATCGTTCAGGGAGAACAGGCTTTGAATATGAACTGGTTAAAAATTTTGCAGATAAGTTAGGCGTAAAACTGCAAATTGAACAAGTTAATAATTTAGACGATGTTTATAGTAATGTAGAAAATAATACACATTTTTTAGGTGCGGCCAATTTAGTTAAAACAAGTCATAGAGAGCAACAAGTTAATTTTTCAGTACCTTACTTATTGGTTGATGCCTTAGTGATTTATCATAAGTCAGCTCAGCGCCCTACGAGAATTGAAGATCTATTAGGTAAATCTATTCTTGTTATTAAGGGGAGTAGTCAAGCAGACGAGTTAAAAAAATTACAAGAGAGATATCCTGATCTAACTTATCAGGAGTCTGATGTAATAGATGTTATTGATTTATTACAACAGGTGGAAGATCAGAAAATAGATATTGTGGTGCTAAATAAAAACGTACTGGCCATGACGCAAGTTTATTACAGCAATATAAGGGTTGGCTTTTCTTTAATTAAAGATCAACCTATGGCATGGATAGTTGCTAAAAGCGATGATAGTAGTTTAATTGATGCTGTTAATATATTTATGGATGAGTCTGACTCAAATGGATTGTTGGATCGATTGAATGATCGTTTCTTTGGGCATATTGATGTGTTGGGTTATGTTGGGGCTTATTCATTTGCCAAGCACTTACAAGAAAGATTACCTAAGTATGAAAAATATTTTGTTCGGTATGCTAAAGATTATGATTTAGACTGGAAGTTGTTAGCCGCTATTGGTTATCAGGAGTCACATTGGAATCCTGATGCTGTCTCTCCTACTGGTGTGAGAGGGTTGATGATGCTAACGCAAAACACGGCAAAAGCGATGGGGGTTGAAAATCGCTTAGACCCAGGGCAAAGTATTATGGGTGGGGCAAAGCTCTTTAGTATTTTAAAAGAGGGTGTTAATAAAGATATTATCGGGCGCGATCGTATTTTTTTTGCATTAGCTGCTTATAATATGGGGCAGGGGCATTTGGCAGATGTTCAGAAAATAGCAGAGTTAAACAATATGAATCCTAATGTTTGGCGGGATGTGAATCAGGTTTTGCCATTAATTGCACAGAAACAGTGGTATACTCAGGTGCGTTATGGTTATGCGCGGGGGCTTGAAACAAAGCAGTTTGTTCGTAATATACGACGTTATTATGATATCCTTAACTGGTTGGGATATTCACAACGTGAGGTTGTGACGGGGCTCCCTAAACTATATGTGCCATCATTAAGTCGTAAAGAATTGTCTGAAACGACATCATTGCTTTAATCGTCTTTCCTTAAAAAAACTTTTGAGTAAGTTGCTGCACTCATCCGCGAGTACACCGCCTTCAATGATTGGGTGATGATTTAGAAAGTTTTTTTTAAAAAACTCATCTTGGCTTATGATAACACCTGCTTTGGGTTCTATCGTGCCAAAGACAAGGCGTTTAATTCGGGCATGTACGAGTAAACCTGCACACATACTGCAGGGCTCTAATGTAACATAGAGGGTTGTTTCAGGTATGCGATAGTTTTGTAGCTTTTGCGCCGCCTCATAGATGGCAATCATTTCAGCATGGGCACGAGGGTCATTTTTTGTAATTGGTTGGTTAAAACCTTGCCCTATAATGGTATCGTTGTGGACAACAACAGCACCTACTGGAACCTCCCCTAGAAGAGAGCCTTTTTTAGCAAGTGCTATTGCTTGCTGCATAAAGTAAATATCTTTTGTGCGATTAATGATTTTTGGCTTCATTGTAATTAGTAATGAGTGGCTTCTAGGTTAATTGGATAAGTTGCCCCATCTATCCTAGAAATACCTGTATCAATAGTGCCGTCATCAAATAGTTTAATCCAACGATAACCAGGAGCAAGCTCATCGATTTTAAAATCTTCAGAGTTTGGTGCGAATTGTATGCAGGTCGATGGTGTCGCAAATAAATAAGTGCCACGGTAATATGCTTCAAATTCTTGATGAATATGTCCGCATAGAACTACACGGGCATTTAAGTGTTGTTCTAGAGACTCTAACAGCTCCCAAGAATTTTGTAGTTTAATTTCATTAAGCCATTTATTTGTACATGAGAAAACTGGATGATGTAGGCAGATAAGATGGTATTTGTCAGGGTTGCATTGTAGAGATTGTGATAACTTGTTAAGCTCTTCTTTTGAGATCTTGCCATAGTTTTCGCCAATGGATTGAGAGTTGAGTGTAATGACACGCCAAAACTCACCAAGATTTTGTTGCTTAATGAGATGTTTTTGAAAGGAGGGTATGTCTTTTAAGCATGAAAAATTATCGTGATTGCCTGCTGCCCATAATGAGCATGCGGAGAGCTGGTTAAGTTGCTTTTGAAATAGCTCATATGACTTAAGGCTACCATCTTGTGAGATGTCTCCTGTAGCGAGAACAAGATCAATGTTCGAGTGGTTTTTTTGAATCATTGTAATAACACTTTTCAGGCTTTCTGCTGTAGGTATGCCTAAAAGTGTTTTTTTAGTATCAGCAAATAAGTGACAATCGCTGAGTTGTATACAAAGAGCGTAGTTTTTGGCTGTCATGATAGAAGAGCATGGTTAATTAAAGGTTTTAGTATAGCCGATAAAACACTGTCTTTTAATAGCTTAATTGTCAGAAAGTTGATAATTCTTTTAGGCAGTTACTACGCTCCTCTAATGTGTTTTGCTCAATGACACAATTTGAGATGGCTTTTGTTTGTGGTTCTTTTGAAAAGTCATCTACACAAATGTCATTAAAATTAGTATCAGAGCTTATATCTTCAAGTCGGGTGATAAATTTTTTTGTTTGTTCGTATTCTTCAAGGATAATATTCTTTTCTTGAAACTCTTTATCGTTTGTTTGACGTAAATAAAAGGAGATATCTCTGATATTCGACCGAATTGCTTGGCAAGATGTCTTTTTTAACCTCAATTGCCGCTGCGCGATTTCTTGTTCTTTTTGATCAACTGTTTTTTGTTGTTCCTCAAAAATAATTGTTTGTGAATCTTTAGCAATTTCTAATTTTTTAGGAGGTGTTTCTGATGGTTGGGGTGGCATTTTGGAGTAGTGCCATTTGCCAGTAGCATCTTGCCACTTATAGAGTGTCTTATCATCAACTTTTTGCCCAATAGCTAAAGGGGTACCCATTGCGAGAATAAGTCCAATGAAACCAAGAGTGATTATTTTAGTCATGTGCATCATGATAAAGTCGTATTTTAAAAAGTATAGAAATTAGTTAATATTAAATATGCATAATATGCAATAAAATGACAAAATATGTCACAAGTTTGGTTGCATATTATTTTTTTGTTACAGTATTCATTTCTTCTATTAGCCAGTCAACTTGCCATTTTCCAGTGTTCTCCGTTAGGATAGCGGTTATCAATGGCAATAAAGAAAGTAATTCACTTTCTAGTCTCCAAGGTGGATTAGCAATAATCATTCCAGAACCGTTAAGTCCTAAATTATTATCTGCTGGTTTGATCATTAATTCTGCTTTTAATAGTTTGGGGGCATTGGACTGTTTTAGGCTATTATAAAAAGGATTAAGTGTTTTCTGATCTTTTATTGGGTACCAGATAATAACGATGGCTTGTCGCATTCGCTTGATAGCTTCAATAAGGCTTTTGATACAAAGTTCAAGTTCGTTTTTCTGTTCAAAAGGAGGATCAATGAGTATGACAATCCTTTTTTCTGGTGTAGGCAATATAGCTTTGGGTAGTAACCAACCATCTTGGCTATGAATCGTTATATTTTTATTATGCCGGAAGTTCTTTTTTAGAAAAAAGGTATCTTCTGGATGTTTTTCATTTAAAATTATACGATCTTGTGGGCGCATTAATGTTTCTGCTATCTTAGGCGATCCAGGGTAGTAGCGTAATGTATTTGACTCGTTAAGTGTTTTTATGATGTCGATATAAGGTGTTATTAATGGTGAGGTATGTGGTGAATCGACTAAAAGCTTTACTCCCTTGAGCCATTCTCCTGTACGACTTGCCTCAGATGCTTGTAAGTCGTATAAACCAATGCCTGCATGTGTGTCTAGATAAGCGATAGGTGTATCTTTTTGTATTAATAGCGTTATGATACGACTTAAGACAATGTGTTTTAGTACGTCGGCGTGGTTCCCTGCATGGAATGCATGGCGGTAATTCATAATAGATTCCTGCAAATTTAAAAAGATAATATCTTTTTAATGTTTAAATAGGCGAACATTGTTAGATAGGTTTACAATATTCACAATGAAACGAAAAATAGTATTATCTGGGGTGTCTAATTATACGAGTGATTATCAAGTATAATGTTTCATCTTTATATTTTATATCATTAATTGTTAAGAAGCTTATATATGGTTGCTAAAAAAACTCACTCTACAATCGCTACAATTGACCTAGGCTCCAATAGCTTTCATATGCTATTGGCAAAAATAGATGATGATAAAGTTCGGGTACTTGAGCAGTTGGGAGAAAAAGTACAGTTAGCAGCAGGTATTAATCAGGATCTACAATTAGATGAGGCCTCAATGGAGCGAGGTTATGAATGTTTAAAGCGCTTTGCTCAGTTTGTGAGTGATATGCCTTTAGATTGTGTTCGCGTTGTAGGGACGAATGCGCTAAGAGAAGCAAGAAACCGGAAAGTTTTTATTAAGCAAGCTGAAGAGATTTTGAAACATCCTATTGAGATTATTTCGGGACGAGAAGAAGCACGACTTATCTACTTAGGTGTGGCACACACATTGAGAAGCTCTAAAGAAAAGCGCTTGGTGATAGACATAGGCGGTGGAAGTACAGAGATTATTGTTGGCCGGGATCTTGATACGTTACTGTTAGAAAGTTTACAAATGGGCTGTGTTAGCTATGGTAAGCGTTTCCTTATGGGGGAGAAGTTAACTGCAAATCGTTATGCACAAGCTTATACATCAGCTCGTTTGGAGCTTATGTCTGTTGAGCAATCAATACAGAAAATGGGTTGGCAAGAGATAGTGGGATGTTCTGGAACCATTAAGGCTATAGCGAATGCTTGTAAGTTTGCAGGTTTTGTCACTGCTGATGCGGATATTACAAGGGAAGGTATTATTTGGTTAAAGCAAGAAATTTTAAAGCTTGGTGATGTAGAAAAATTAGATATTGATGGTATTAAAAATGATCGTAAGGCTATTTTACCTTCAGGATTAGCTATTCTAGAGGCTGTTTTTGATGCACTTAATCTGGATAAAATGGTTTATTCTGAGGGGGCCTTACGAGAAGGTGTATTGTATGATCAGTTAGGCCGTGATTCTAGTGAAAATGCACAAGAGCGTACCATTACTTCTTTGCAAGAGCGTTATCGTGTAGATATAGAGCAAGCGAAACGTGTTTCAGATAAAGCTTTAGAAGCTTTGGAGCAAGTGGTTGATGTTTGGGGGCTGGAAGATGAACGATATGCAGAGTTGCTTGATTGGGCGGCAAAAGTTCATGAAATAGGCTTAGATATTGCTCATTATCAGTATCATAAGCACAGCGCTTATTTATTAGAATACTCAGATTTATTAGGTTTTTCTAGGCGAGAGCAGCAATCGTTGGCTTTACTGGTTAGAGGGCATCGTCGTAATATTCCAAGAGATAAGTTTGAAGACGCTGTTGAAGACAGTGAGTCATTACTTAGGCTTTGTATTTTATTAAGATTTGCTATCTTATTTCATCACATTAGAAGTGACCAGAATCAGCCGCAAGTTAAGCTCATTGCCTCTAATAAAAAATTAAAAATACAATTCCCTGAAGAATGGTTAGAGAATAATCCTTTAACATTGGCTGATTTTACGCAAGAAGCTGTTTGGTTGAAACGAATTGGTTATGAGCTGATTGTTTCTTAGTCCTTTATGAGTAAATTAAGAGTCTATTTTTATTTATTAGTTATAGTGCTTGTTTCCAATACGGTATTTGCTAAGAGTAGTGTCTGGATAGCCGAGAAAGATGGGTATAGTATTATTATAGCGGGTAGTGTTCATTTAGTTCATCCTTCACAGTTACCGCTTCCGGCTGAATATCTCAAGGCATTTTCTCTTTCAGAACGAGTGGTATTTGAAATAGATTTGGATGAAATGAATCAAAGCACGTCGCTAGTAAAGATGATAAGTACATTTAGGTTAAAAGCTACAACGCTAGATAAAACCTTAAGATCTGATGTCTGGCAATATCTTAATACCGTGATGAATGAGTATAATATTCCTCGCGCTTTACTCGCTTATGATGCTGCTTTTATGAGTTTTTCATTGCCTTTAATTATTTTGAAAAGTCAAGGTTATCAAGAAGGGATCGATAAATTATTATATGATCAAGCCAAACGGGATGGAAAAAAGATCATAGGTCTGGAGACATTTGATGAACAACTAAAGGCGTTGGCAACCCTTCAAGAAATAGATCCGAATATACTGATAAAGCAAACGTTAAAGGAAATAAAAAAACCACAGTTCTCTTTAGATAATTTAATAAAAGAGCTTTATCGAGGACAACAGACCATGCTTGAAAAGCAAATAGCCATTTATGATACAAAAGAAATGGGGACCTTTTATCAAGTGCTATTAATTAACCGTAATAAAGCATGGATTCCAAAAATTGATCAATTCGCAAAAGATTCAACGAAGACAATGGTTGTTATAGGTGCCATGCATCTAGCGGGGAATGACAGTGTTTTACAGCTGCTAAAAGAGCAAGGTTATAAAATCAGCTACTATGAGTAGTAAATATACTATTTCAGGTGACGACCGCCATTGATATGAATAATCTCACCCGTCATATTTGTACTTTCTAATAAATAATTAATCGTTTTAAAAATTTCTTGCTCACCAGGAACAACGCCCAGCAATGATTTATTAATGGCTCGTTGCTTATACTCCGCTGAATCATTTTCATTAAACATCACTAAGGCTGGTGCAATGCCATTGACTTTAATATGAGGCGCAAACGATTTTGCAAAGGATAAGGTTAAATTCGTTAGGCCTGCTTTACTGGCGCAATAAGCCATATGATCGGCACTGCCTTTTCGAATGTTATCATCTGTAATGTGTATGATATCGGCCAAAGGCGAAGCCATCAGTAACTCTTTACAGTGTAAGTTAATTAAGTAGGGGGCTTGAACATGCACGGCTAATAGTTCATTCATTGCTTCACCAGTTAAGTCATCCGTTGACCATGTTGACGCATTGTGAATAATGGCGCGTAGTGATGAGGTGACTGTTTTTAACTTATCAATAAAAGAGAGAATACTTTGGTTGTCTTGAAAGTTAGCTTGAATTAATTGTGCACCGTTATCGCTTAATAACTTTAGTGCATCTCGCTCTTTTCGATAGGTAGCGATCACAGGAAGCCCCTGTTCTAAGTACTTGAGTGCGCAGTAAAACCCTACACGTTGTCCTGCGCCTGTAATTAAAATGGGTGATGTCGTCATATTCAGCTTCCTCAGTCGCGCTAATTGCGTATGAATGTTATTATAAAGTCAGCACGCTATCAACGTGAAATGAATCCGCCTAGTTCATCATGGCTAAATAGGCCATTGAATCGATCAAATTGGTAAGAGAAGTAGAATGGCTGACAAAGAAACTCCCCCCATCATTACGCAATATATTGAAATGCTTTGGCTAGAAAAAGGGTTGTCAGCGCATAGTCAGTCGAGTTATTTAAGCGATTTAGAGCATTTTCATCAATGGCTAACTAAACAGGGCATAACCATTGATGAAGCACAGCGGGATAATATACTAAGTTATCTGGCTTGGCGCTTAGAAAAAGGTTATAAAGCACGATCAACCGCCAGATTACTCTCTGCATTACGCAGCTTTTACCGTTATTTGGTACGAGAAAGTTTACGTGAATCTGATCCGACATTACAAATAGAAATGCCGAAATTGGGGCAACCCTTGCCAAAAACCTTATCAGAGCAAGATGTTGAAGCGTTATTATCAGCACCTGATGTTGATGATGTGATCGGTTTAAGGGATAAAGCCATGCTTGAAGTACTTTATGCTTGTGGTTTACGTGTGAGTGAGCTCATTAGCTTAACGTTAGAGCAAGTTAATTTAAGACAAGGTGTATTAAAAGCCTTTGGGAAAGGGCGAAAAGAGCGGCTTGTTCCTCTTGGTGAAGAGGCCATTATTTGGCTTGAGCAGTATCTGCG
Source organism: uncultured Ventosimonas sp. (assembly GCA_964395065.1). Taxonomy (GTDB): domain Bacteria; phylum Pseudomonadota; class Gammaproteobacteria; order Pseudomonadales; family Pseudomonadaceae; genus Entomomonas. The sequence goes on along the minus strand of CAYNAM010000059.1, from coordinate 6,253 downwards.
ATCAGGTAGGGCATTGCTATTAGGAGGTAAAATTAGTGATGTGCTGTTCCCCAGTACACGAGGCGATATGATGACAAGGCAAACGTTTTGGCATCGTATAAAATATTATGCCAAAATAGCGGGTATTACTAAATCACTATCACCCCATACGCTAAGACATGCGTTTGCCACACATTTATTAAACCATGGCGCTGACTTACGTGTTGTACAAATGCTTTTAGGCCATAGTGATTTATCAACCACACAAATATACACACACATAGCTCAAGCGCGTTTGCAGGATTTACATGCTAAACATCACCCACGGGGTTAATTGTAAGCAATCAATTTTATGAAGAAGATGATATGGAAAAACTAGACCGTTACGATTTACATATTTTAGAGCTGTTACAAAAAGATGCGAGCTTGTCTAATCACGAGCTGGCTAATCAAATTGGCTTATCGCCATCCCCTTGCTCTAGGCGTATTAAGCAACTCATTGATGCAGGGTATATTTCTAAACAAGTAGCATTACTTGACCCTAAAAAATTGGGGCTTAGTTTAACGGTTTTTGTGTTGGTTGGGATGGATCGCCATACGCCAGAGCGTTTTGAGCATTTTCAAGCGATATTAAAAAAGCACCCTGAAGTGATCGAGTGCTGTTTGATTACGGGGATGGATGCGGATTATCAGTTAAAAGTGATTGTACCCGATATCGATTGCTACCAAAAGTTTTTGCTAGGTACACTAACCCGTATTGAGGGTGTGACCAGTGTTCGGTCTTGCTTTGTACTGAATCAAATTATCTCTAAAACACAAATGCCTTTAAACTTTATAGCCGAGCAAAATAAGGAGTCTTAATAGACCCCTTATTAATTCATAGGTTATTGAAAGGCGTTGGGTGTATTGGCTAAATGTTGGTTAAAGAACTCAGCACTGCTATTAAAATAACGTTTAGCCTCAGGTGAATCGGGCACCATCAAATATTGAGCATGGGAAAGCCCCTCTAGCACGATTAAATCAGCAATATTTCCTGCATCACGTAGCTTTAAATGCATTCTAATGGTATTGCTTAAAAATAAATCCCGTGTTCCTGTCACCAGTAAGGTTGGCGGAAAACCTGTTACATCACCATAAATGGGGGAAAGTAATGGGTCTTTTAGGTCATGGCCATTAGCATACAGTTTGGCGGCGTCCCCCAACCAACCTTCATAACTGACTAAAACATTATCAATGCCTTCATGGGTAAAGTAAGAGTCACCTGTTTTGGTTAAATCCGTCCAAGGTGTGCCCACTACCATAGCGGCTGGCATGGGGAGATTATTTTCTTTAATTTTAAGCATCAGTGCTAAGGTCATGCCACCCCCAGTGGAGGTGCCAAACACACCAATATTTTTTGCAGGATACATTTTCAACAGGGCTTGGTAGGCTGTTAACGCATCATCCATTGCCGCGGGGAAAGGGTGGTTGGGTGGCATACGGTAATCAATGGAAATGACCTTTATTTTGCCATAGCCTGCCATCATAATGGCTTCATCCGTCCCTGCTTCACCAGGGTTTAAGACGTAACCACCACCGTGTAGGTGAAGTAAAACGCGGTGTTCATTGTTAGTGGCTATTTGCTCAGGGGTGATGATGAAGCTAGGCACACCCTCTAGGTCTTTATATTCAACGCTGACATGCATTTGCTCACGTAAGGCCGGTAGGTTTTTAATCGTGTCATTCGCGAGTTGATTAACCCATTGTTTCCATGCCTCTGGTGTTTTAGGGTGTTCATTCCAATAAGGAAAGGGTTGTCCTGATACCAAGGGTTGTATTTCTGTGCTGACCGTTACAGGTGGTGGAAAGTATTGTATTTTAACAGGTTGTGTTTGTGCACTTACCCAGCTACTGACGCAGGCAAGTAAGAGTAAATACATGGGGTTAAGCGTCATCCTGTGCTCCTTTAATCCATCCGTTCTAACGTCACGGTAATATTTTGCTTAAGCGCGGCTAATTGCTCTTTACCTGATTCGATGGTACCTAATGCATAGACACCATTGGCTTGACCATAACCTTTATAGAATAAGGCTAAATTACCCCAAGGCGCATAGTAGGTGAAATCACTCTGAGTGGTCTTAGCCAGCGGTGTTTCTTGCAGTGTTAGTTTGTTAGGTAGATAAGCAATTTTTTCAGCACGAGCAAAGTCAGATAACGCCAATGAAAGAGGAAGCTGATTAAGTAGTTGTCGACTGGCAGAGTTGTCAAACAGCGCAATAATAATGGGCTGCTCATTAATGGTCATTTTGATATGGGCTAGCGTTGTTGGTTGCGTGTCGGCGTAACTGTGCATACAAAATACCATGAGTAGGATGGAGAGTAGTGTTTTGTGACCTAACTTAATCATAGCTTCCTCTTTCAATGTGGCTTACTGTAAGGTTTGTTTAAAGAAGTGAGTTAATTTGTCAAAGGGAATTAAGTTAACTCGATCGTATAGATCAACATGTCCAGCCCCTTTTACATAATAAAGTTCTTTAGGTTCAGCCGCGCGTTTGTAGGCATCTTCACTAAATTCTTTCGAGTGTGCTTGATCTCCTGTAATAAATAGCAGTGGGCGAGGTGAAATAGTTTCTATATCATTGAATGGATAGAAATTCATGAATTTAACATTACTGGTTAAGGTTGGGTGCGTAGTAAGTTCTGGTGATTGACCTTTAGGGGTAAACTCGCCTCGTGGAGTGCGGTAGAAGTCATAAAACTCACGTTCAATAGGGCTAGAGTTTTCATTGATTTCATGCACAGTGCCACTGGTGTAGAGAGCTTTTCCCCCAGTAAACTCAACATAACGTTGCTCGGCTGCTTGGGCAATGATTTGTTTTCTTTGCTCTAGGGTTAACGAGTGATTAAGTGCATGGCGATTGGCTGCGCCCATATCATACATGCTAACGGTTGCAATGGCTTTTAGGCGGGGATCAATTTTAGCGGCACTGATCGCAAAACTACCACTGCCACAAATACCAATTATGCCTATGCGTTCTTTATTAACAAAAGGGCGTGTCCCTAAAAAGTCTACCGCTGCGCTAAAGTCTTCTGCATAGATATCAGGTGAAACGGCGTTGCGTGGCGTTCCCTCACTTTCACCCCAGAATGAAAGATCAATGGCTAAGGTAACAAAGCCTTGTTCAGCCATTTTAGTGGCGTAGAGATTAGCACTTTGTTCTTTGACCGCCCCCATTGGATGACCTACAATAATAGCAGGGTATTTTTCACCTTCTTTCATCTCTTTGGGTGTAAATAAATTGCCTACTACCTTCATGTTGTATTGGTTTTTAAAGGTCACTTTTTGTTGTGTAACACGTTCACTTTGATAAAAATTATCAGCACCGTTTGACATATCTTGCCCTCTTGCAGTAAATGATAAAATAGTTCCCATGATGACCATCCATGTGGTAATGAGGGATAAATTAAGGTGTTTTTTCATGGATAAGCTCCTTGATTAATCTCGTAAGATGGTGAGTTTTAGACGGATTTGCCCGTGATGGTTTTATACAGTGAAAAGCTTAACTTCATCACCAAAATAGCCAGTAGCATAATGCTGGCGGCACTGATAAAGAGACCTCCGCTACCAAAGTGATCAAATACTAAACCGCCCATCGCTGCTGCTAAACCAATAGAAAACTGAATAGCTGCAACGGAGAGTCCACCCATTAGCTCGGCCTTATCGGCCAAAGTGCGGGTAATCCATGTGGACCAACCCACAGGAATAAAACCAAATAGAAGCCCCCAAAATACAACCATGACAGCGTTACCTGTGATATGGTGTGGTGTAAAAAATAAACTTAGCGCAATGATCGCTAAGAGTATATGTACGGTAATCATAGTAGGTTTGAAGTAGCGCCCTAAAAAAAGCCCTGCGATGAATGTTCCTAAACAGTTTGCGATACCAAAAATTAGCAGCATCAGGGTAAGTTTGGTTGAGGTAAACTGTAAATTAAATTGTAAAAAAGGTCTTAGATAGCTGAAGAAAACATGATAACCACCATAGCTTAGGACAGTGGCAATAATGCCTGCCAGTATCCATGATTGTTTTAATAGATTAAACATGGTACGAAAACTATTACCCGGTTGTGCAGGCAGTGAAGGCAGTGATATAAACTGCCAAATAAGTGTGGCTAATCCCATCAAGGCAGAAAGAATAAAAACATGGCGCCAGCCGATTAGATCACCTAAATAGCTTGAAAGAGGGAGAGCAATAATGGTGGCGACAGAAACACCGGCATAAACAATACTCAGTGCGCGAGGCACATCTTTTGATGGTGCAAGCTGCAAGGTAACGGCTGAGGCCATTGACCAAAAGCCACCAACACAAATCCCGAGCAAGCCTCTCCCCACTAGCATCACCCCATAATTAGGCGCGAAAGCGACAATAAAGTTAGAGAAAATAACCATCACAGAAAAACTGAGCAAAATAAGCTTGCGGTTAATATTTTTAGTCAATGGCGCAAGCAATAAACTGGTTATGACCGCAAACACGCCAACCATGGTGATGCTCTGGCCTGCCAGCCCCTCACTAATATTGAGGTCATGGGCGATAGGGGTTAATAAACTAATCGGAATGAACTCCGCCGCGATTAAACTGGTGACACCCATAAATAAAGAAAAAATAGCCGACCAGTAAGCCTGTTCAGGCTTTGCATGGTTTAAGGTGGTTTTTATTGCATTAGCCATGTTGGTATCAATACTCGATTAAGTGATGCTTTTTTAATTCTAATCATCTGAGTATCTAATAACAAATACCTATATTTTATGGTATATAATGCTTTTTAGGCATAAGATAGGAGGTAGAGTGTTTTATGGATATCCGTGTGTTAAGGTATTTTCTAGCCGTGGCGAAGGAAGGAAGTATTACCGCAGCGGCCAATGCGTTGTATTTAACGCAGCCAACACTGTCGAGACAGTTAAAAGAGCTAGAAGATGAGTTAGGTAAAAAGTTGTTTCATCGCAGCAATCACCGTATTACATTAACAGAAGAAGGTATCTTGCTGCGTAAACGAGCAGAGGAAATCTTAGCGCTTGTACACAAAACTAAAGCAGAGTTTGTGGATTTAGATGAAACTATCAGTGGTGATATTCATATAGGTTGTGGTGAAACCGAAGTGATTAAATACATTGCCCGTATTGCAAAAGAAATACAAACGCAATACCCTAGAGTGCGCTTTCACTTTTACAGCGGCAATGCGGAATATGTCATCGAAAAGTTAGATAAAGGGTTGATTGATTTTGGTATTGTGATAGAACCTGTTGACGTGTCTAAGTATTATTATCTGGATATGCCTAGCCAAGATACATGGGGGTTGTTAATGCGTAAAGACAGCCCACAGGCTAACCATGAAACCATTGGGGTGAAAGATTTACTGCCATTACCTATTATTTGTTCTAGGCAGTTAATAACAGAGTCTTCCTCTAAAAATGATGTGACCAATTGGTTTGGAGAGCATATTTCAAAGCTTAATATTGTTGCCACCTATAATCTGATTTTTAATGCCGCTGTCTTGGTAAGAGAAGGCGTAGGTTATGCGATTACCCTCGATAAATTGGCTAATACCAGTGAAGAAAGTGAAATATGCTTTAGGCCGTTTTCCCCTAGACTTACGTCTGGTCTTAATATTATTTGGAAAAAAGATCAGATATTCTCCAAAGCGAGTGAGTTATTTTTAGAGAAAGCCAAAGAATTTTGTCAGTCATAAACCCTTAGCGTGCTTGTCACGCAGTAGAGAGGTGAGTCAGTATGTCATTTAATGCCATTGTTTTAGAAAGAAATGAAGCAAGCGAGTTTAAAGCTTCAATTAAAAAACTGTCTAAAGAGACGCTGTTACAACAGCAGGGTGATACATTACTAGAGGTTAAGTATTCGAGCATTAATTACAAAGATGCATTAGCGCTCACCAACAAAGGCCCTGTTGTTCGTTCATGGCCTATGGTGCCGGGTATTGATGGCGTAGGCACAGTAGTGAGTTGTGACAGTGGCTGTTATAAGTCAGGCGATCAAGTTGTTTTAAATGGTTGGGGCTGTGGTGAAACCCATTGGGGCTGTCTGGCGCAATATGCGTATGTGCAATCGGATTGGCTAATTTCACTCCCTGAACAATTTACGCCACAACAAGCGATGGCAATGGGGACGGCGGGTTATACGGCAGCGCTGTGTGTACAGCGCATTATAGAGCACGGCGTAAAGCCAGAGCAGGGCAGCATTTTGGTGACGGGTGCCTCAGGAGGTGTGGGGTCAGTAGCCATA
>CAYNAM010000058.1:0-15792 GCA_964395065.1 uncultured Ventosimonas sp. | reverse complement strand
GCAAGCATTAAATGCGAATGAGCTAATTGCTCATTTAGCGAAGACTTTACCCGATTATATGGTACCTAATGTGTTTGTTTATATGGACGCATTTCCAGTATTGTTGAGTGGTAAAATTGATCGTAAAACACTCCCAGAACCGCAGCTTTCAACCAATACCCATTATGTGGCTCCGAACAATGAAATGGAGCATAAGCTTTGTGCACTATTCGCACAGGTGTTAGGTTTAGAGCTTTCTCAAGTTGGTACTGAAGATGATTTCTTTAGGCTTGGAGGCGATAGTATTACAGGGATTCAACTTGTTAGCCGTATTCGTCAACAGTTAGGTGTTAATCTTGGTGTTAACGATATTTTTAGCTGTCGTACCATTAAGTCACTGTGTGAACACCTTCATTTAAATCAGGATAGTGTTAGAACTATCGAGTCTGAGCAAGGTGTTTTAGATGGTGAGGTTACTTTATTACCGATTCAGGCATGGTTTTTTAATAAGTGGCAGACGGGCGTATTTAAAAATATTAATCATTGGAATCAATGTTTTGTACTTCAAGTTCCGACGTTGTGTAAGGACACCTTACAAGAGGCAGTGGTTAAATTAGTTGAGTATCATGACGCCTTTCGTCTCTCCTATGCGGCGAATAGCTCAGGCACTAAAGTTGAGCAGTTTTATAGTAACGCGCTAACTAGCTTACCGATTGAGTTTATTGCTGAGAGTTCTTTAAACGCTGCATTATTAGATGAAAAAATAGCAGCTTTAAATACAAGCTTTCATCTTAATGAACCGCCATTATTGAGATTGTTAGGGATTACAGATAGCAGTAATCGCTGCGTGAGACTTTATTTTGTTGTGCATCACTTAATTATTGATGCTGTCAGTTGGCGCATTATTAAAAACGATTTACAAAAAATTTATGATGGATTAATTAAAGACAACACAGCAAGTGTTGAGCAACTATTGGGTAATAAGGGCAGTAGTTACCGTCAGTGGTCGAATGCAATAAAAAATTATCAGGCATCCCATTTAGATCGATTAGTGTTTGAAAAAAACTATTGGACAGATATCGCTCAACGGGTAAGCGCTATTAATAAGGTTCTTGCTCCAACTGCACTAGATGAGACTGTCGAGCAAAAAATTATTTTTGATAAAGCATTTACAAAACAATTAATGCAAACAATCCCTGCTATTTTTAATACACAGATTAATGATCTATTGCTTTGTGCGCTAGCCTTGTCAGTTCAACAGCTGGCAGGCCAGACAGAGGTGGCTGTTACTATTGAGGGACACGGAAGACAGGCAAATATTGAAACGCTTGATATTACTAATACGGTGGGTTGGTTTACTTGTATTTATCCGGTTGTTTTATCGGTTGTTTCTAATGATCCTATTTTAACACTGATTAATACAAAAGAGTATATTAGGAGTATCCCTAACAGTGGCATAGGTTATGGTGCTTTAAGGGGATATTCAACTGATCCATTACCCACTATTAGCTTTAATTATTTAGGGCAGTTTGATAGTGCTGAAGATGCGCAAAGTTGGCGCTTTGCTAATGATAAGCACGTTGGGCTTAGTAGCTCACCAGAGAATAAAGATGATAGCATTTTGACTTTTAATGGCGGTATCATCGATGAGTCGTTGCAGTTTTTGATAACGGGTCGCTTATCAGTCGAGCAACTACAGCGCATCGCTTGTGGATTTCAGCAACAGCTAACAAAGCTTGTTGAACACTTGGCACAGATGAGTCGTAGTTATCTAACACCATCGGACATTGATTATAAAGTCAGCGCTTCACTATTGAATACGTTACAAGCCAATGCTGAAATTGAAGGCATCTATTTGGCGAATAGTTTGCAGCAAGGCTTTATATATCACGCAATTAGTCAAGGTGATGAAGATGAAGCTTATCGCTCGCAACTTTTATGGGATTATCATGTTGCTATTGATGTTGATAAACTGAAACAAGCGTGGCAATTAGCCCAGCAAAAATACCCTTCTTTACGATTACGCTTCTCATGGGATGAATCGTTAATCCAAATCATTGATAAGAATGGTGAGCTTGATTGGCGTTTTATTGATGCAACCAATTTAACAGAAGCACAAAAACAACATACCTTTGAAACAGTGCTAGAGCAAGATGCTAAAGAATCTTACGATCTCACTAAAGGTAATTTGTTTAGAGTTTATTTAATTAAATACCACGATGATTTCTACCGTTGTATTTTTAATAACCACCACGCTATTTTAGATGGTTGGAGTAATCCTGTTTTATTAAGTTTTGTGCATAACAGTTACCTTGCGCTACTTGATAATCAAGAGGTTGGTTTCGATGAAGATGTATGTTATCTAAAAGCACAGGACTATTTACAGCGACATAAGCATACCCAACAAGCATATTGGCAAAATTATTTGCAGATTGCGCAAGATAAAGAGCAAGAAAACTTAAGTGCATTGTTTAAAATCGAACACAAGCAAGTTTTATTATCTGAATACAAACAAGTTAAACAGCCCTTAGCTGAAACGGTCATCATTAATGGTGATCAGTATGTAGGCATGAAGGATTTTTGCATGACACAGGGTGTAACGATTAATGCGTTATTACAATATGTGTGGCATAAGTTATTAAGCGTATACAGTCGTAGTGAGATTACCTTGGTAGGTATGACGGTTGCTGGTAGAAGCTTGCCTTTGATGGGGATTGAAGAGTCGGTTGGCCTCTACATTAATACGTTGCCGATTGTGCTTAATCATACTGATGAGAAAGCTGTTACGTCAATCAAGCAGTTACAAGAGGCGATTACTGAAGGTAATCAACGCAGTAATGTTGATTTAGTGACCTTGCAAAAGGCAGGTGAGCGTTTATTTAATACCCTGTTTGTGTATGAAAACTACCCAATGCCTGAGGATGTTAAAAAAGGTGATCAATTAGCGATTAAATTTAATAAGGCTATTGAAAAGCAAGATTATCCTCTGGTTTTAACCGTTCATGAAGCTGATCAACAAGTTGCCATAAAAATACAGTATGCAGGTGAGTTGTTTGAGCGACATGCTATCGAGTCATTGATGGCGCGCTTTCCTCTGTTGATTTCGCAGTTGCTAGCATGCCCAACGATAAAGGCTAATGCTTTTAGCTATTTACAGCACAAAGAGTATCAACAATTTGTTGAGAGAAATACTTATTTGCCATCACTACAACAAGCGCAAACCATCAATACCGTGTTTGCGAAACAGGTTGTAGATTATGCTGATCGTGTAGCCGTTAAGTCCGATAATTGGCAGTTAACTTACCGTGAGTTAGATGAAAAATCCAATCAATTAGCTGTTTATTTGCAACAGCAGTATGCTCTTAAACCTAATGATTTAGTAGCATTGTGCCTAGAGCGTTCACCTTACCAACTGGTTGCTATTTTAGCGGTATTAAAAGCAGGTGCAGCTTATGTCCCGATGGATCCTAAAGCTGCCTCAGAACGCTTAAGCTTTATGGTTGAAGATACTCACTCTAAAGTGGTTTTAGTTGATTTAGTCAATCAAGCCATTCTACAACAGGTCTTGCCAGCACAGGTAGATGTTAAAGCGATTGATGAGAAAGTCTTTGAGCAAAGTTTAGTTGAAAATTTTGCAGGGAAAAAAGCAGTTAGTCATGTTACGCCAAGCGATTTAGCGTATATTATTTACACCAGTGGTACAACAGGGCAACCTAAAGGAGTGATGGTTGAGCACCGTAATGTGATTAACTTATTCACCTGTACAGATGCGCTGTATCACTTCAACCATCAAGATGTGTGGACACTCTTCCACTCCTATACCTTTGACTTTAGTGTGTGGGAAATATGGGGAGCGCTACTGTTTGGTGGTAAGTTGATCGTTCCTGATGCTGATACAGTTAAAGACACAGATGTATTTTATGAGCTATGCCTTAACGAGTCAGTCACCGTTTTGAACCAAACCCCTAGCGCTTTCTACCAGTTTATTGAGGTGGCTAAAGATAAAGCAAGCCGCTTAACTGCGCTTCGTTATGTGATTTTTGGTGGTGAAGCGTTGAACTTCACTCAGTTAAAGCCATGGTACAAGCTTTATAATGATGATCAGCCTTATTTGATCAATATGTACGGTATTACTGAAACAACTGTTCATGTGACTTATAAAAAACTTGTTGCAGAAGATTTGGGAGCGGCTTCGCTCATCGGTAATGCATTACCCAGTTATACGTCATATTTGCTTGATCAGGCATTGCAGCCTGTTCCTGTTGGTGTGGTAGGTGAGTTGTATATTGGAGGGCTGGGCGTAACACGCGGTTATCTCAATAATTCGGCGCTAACACAGGAGCGCTTTATTGCTAACCCATTCCAAACTGCTGAGCAAAAGCAGCAGGGCTATAATGATAGATTGTATAAAACGGGTGATTTGGCAAGACTGATGCCTGATGGCTCTATTGAATACATAGGGCGTGCCGATTTCCAAGTGAAAATTCGTGGCTTTAGAATTGAATTAGGTGAGATTGAAGCAAAATTGTCTTCTTTTGAGGGCATTCAAAAATCTGCTGTTTTAGTCCTTGAGCAAGGTAGTAATAAGCAACTTGTTGCCTATTACGTGGCTGATAAGGTGTTGAGCGAAGAAGCCATTATTACTTATTTAAAAAAATATTTACCTGATTATATGATTCCTATGGCTTTTATCGCCATGGAGGCTTTCCCCTTGACGGTTAATGGTAAACTTGACCGCCATAAGATGCCTAGCCCTGTAATGACACAGTCAACACAGTATGTGGCAGCAACCAATGAGGTTGAACTGAAACTTTGTCAATTGTTTGCTGATGTTTTAGGGGGGGATGCGGGCAGTGTCAGTATTGAAGATGATTTCTTTAGATTAGGGGGCGACAGTATCAGCTGTATCCAGTTGATTAACCGTATTCGCCAACAACTTCAAGCGAAAATATCTGTAAAAGAAGTTTTTGCAAGTCGTACAGTTAAAGCATTAGCCAAAAAAATATCCTCACAAGCGTCTGTTAATATTATTGCAGAACAGGGGCTTTTATCAGGCAGTGTTGAGCTATTACCGATTCAAGCGTGGTTCTTTGACCAAGCTAAAAAAGGGCTTTATCAAGCGCCTAATCATTGGAACCAATCGGTTATTGTTAATGTCCCTGAATTGGATACTGAGTTACTTGGGTTGGCTGTGACGAAGTTGGTTTGCTATCACGATGCGATGCGCATGGTTTTTAAAGCAAGTCAACAGGCCGCGTTTGGCTATGAGCAAGCTTATCAAGAAACGCTAGCCGATAGTGGTTTTACAGTGGTATCTGTTAAAGAGTATCCTTCGCACGAGCAGCAAATTGAGCTCTTTACTCAGTGGCAAGCTAATTTTGATATCGAAAAAGGTCAGCTGTATCATATTGGCTATTTAGCTGATTATGAAGATGGCCGAGCACGTTTACATATTGCATTGCACCATTTAATTGTTGATGCGGTGAGCTTACGTATTATTAAAGACCATCTACAGCTTATTTACCAATACCTTGTAGAGCATCCTGAAGAGGTTAAAACAGTCACTGCTGAACAAGTTTTAGGTAGCAAGGGTACAAGTTATCGTCAGTGGGTTGATGCATTAAGGCGTTATGCAAAAGTACAACAGTCGCAAGTGCCTTATTGGCAAAGCATTATGGCTGAAGGCGAAGTGGTTAATAGCCGTTTAATAGAAAAGTCTTCTACATCCACTGCATTGGTTCAACTTCGTTTAACCGAACAACAAACACATCATATTCTTAGAGATGTACACGATGTGTATCAAACACAGATTAATGATCTGTTATTAGCTGCTTTAACCTTATCGTTAGAGTCTTGTTTCCATTTAGGAAAGTATGCAGTTCTTTTGGAAGGGCATGGACGTGAAGAGATTGATTCTCAGGTCGATATTAACCGTACCGTTGGTTGGTTTACATCGTTTTATCCAGTGTTATTGTCTGCGGACGTAACTGACATAAAACAGTTGCTAGTGTCTATAAAAGATCAATTAAGAGCTATTCCTGATCATGGTGTTGGTTATGGTGCACTAGAGGGATATTGCCAGCGTACACTGCCTAAAATAGCTTTTAACTATCTGGGTAATTTTAGTACCGATGCCCAAGAACAAAGCTGGTATTTTACACGTGATGATGCAGGCGTGTGTGTGTCTCCTCTCAATACAGATGATTTGGTATTAAATATTAATGGCCTTGTGATTGACAATATATTGTCGTTCTCTATTGCAGGTAAATTGTCTGCTGAACAATTGGAGTTGTTTGCTGAGTCTTATAAGGAGCATTTACAGCAGTTCCTTAATGCCTTGTTGGCGGAGAAACACCACTATTTAACACTGTCGGATATTGATTCGATTATTTCAAAACCCTTATTAGATAAACTTCAAGAGAACCAAGAGCTAGAAGCTATTTATAAAGCGAATAGTTTACAGCAAGGCTTTGTTTATCACGCGTTAAGCCAAGGTGATAAAGATGATGCCTATAGAACGCAAATGGTATGGGAGTATCATAGTGAGCTGAATACGCCGCTATTACAAAAGGCGTGGCTACTGGCGCAGCAACATTACCCTGTATTACGAATGAGATTTTCATGGGATGAGGATATTATTCAAATCATCGATAAGCAAAGCCAACTCTCATGGCGTTTTATTGATCTATCTGATCAAACCGTGGCGGCACAAAAAAATGAGATTGATGAGATCATCATTGCTGATAGAGCTCAGGGCTACGATTTAAGCGTGAGTGGCTTATTTAGGATTACGCTAATTAAGCAAAAAGCGAATCAGTTTTTATGCGTGTTTAATAATCACCACGCTATTTTAGATGGTTGGAGTAATCCAATTTTAATTACCTTTGTGCACAGTATTTATTCGCAATTGTTGGGTGGTCAAGCACCTGAAATAACTACTGATAAGAGTTATTTAAATGCACAGGCTTATTTGCAAGAGCATCGTGAGCAAGACAGTGCATTCTGGGAGGCTTATTTAAGCCAGTTAGAAGAAGCTGAAGATTTAACTGCTCTCTTAAAACCAGCATATAAATCAATCCAATTATCTGACTATAAATATATTAAAGAGCCTAAAGAACAAGAGTTGGTTATCAACCATCTTGATTATCAGGCATTAAAACAACTGTGCCATAGTTATGGTATTACCCTTAATGCTGTCATGCAGTATTTCTGGCATAAATTATTAAGTGTTTATGGCAATACCCAAACCAGTGTACTGGGAATGACGGTATCGGGGCGTAACATCCCTGTGGATGGTGTTGAGCAATCTGTCGGCTTATTCATTAATACTTTGCCTGTTGTGTTAACACACAGTGACATGATGGTAACGGATAAGTTGGTCGAGTTACAAAACTCAATTAATGAAGTGAATAATCGAAGTCATGTTGAATTGGCAAAATTACAGAAAAATGGACAACGTTTATTTAACTCATTATTTATTTTCGAAAACTATCCAGCACCCGATGAAGACCAGGATAATCCGCTAGGGCTAGCTTTTAAAGCCATACAAGAGAAAATGGATTATCCGTTAGCGATCACAGCCTATGAGGCAGATACAAACCTTATCATGAAGTTAAGGTATGCAGGTGAGCTATTTAGCGAAAGTACCATTGCTAAGTTGCTAACGGGCATCAATGGTTTACTTAAACAATTATTGGCTAATCCCTTTATTGTAGAAAATAATTTCCAATATTTAACCAATGTTGACTATGACAAGGTGATCACTGATTGGAATAAGACACAAAAAAATTATCCAAGAGATAACATTATTAGCAATCTATTTGTCGATCAAGCGGCAATAACACCCGATGCTATAGCAATAAAATATGGTGATAAAACGCTTTCTTATCGTCAGCTGGATGAGCAAACCAATTTATTGGCGAATCATTTAAAAACGAAATATCAGATCAAACCAGATGATATTATTGCTATCTGTTTAGACCGCTCGCCTTTTATGCTTGTTTCTATTTTAGCTATTTTAAAGGCCGGTGGAGCTTATGTCCCGATCGATATCCATGCACCTGATGACCGTTTTGCTTATATTTTAGAGCAAACACGTGCTAAGGCAGTTATAGCAGACAAAGCAAATCAACCACGTTTTGATTCACTTTTAAGCTCTTCCGATCAGTTAGAGTTAATTGATGATGCAACTTATTGGCAATGGTTGGCAAAAAACTACACGAATGTTAAACCAACGATACAGACTCAACCAAATAATCTTGCTTATGTATTATTTACCAGTGGTACAACGGGTAACCCTAAAGGGGTGATGATTGAGCAGCGTGCTTATATTAATTTGGTTTATCACTACAAGAGTACGTATTTCAAAGAACTTCCAAAGGTTGACACGTTCTCTATTACCAATTATGTGTTTGATATTTGGGGGCTTGAGTATGGCTTACCCTTATTAACGGGTGGTTTTATTGAGTTAGCTAGCAGTGATTTTGAGAGAATTAGTACTGCTGACTATAGCTTTATTCAAATGACGCCTAGCGTATGGTCTGCCTGTCTTGACAAAATAACCTTTAATAATCCTCAATTGTATGTGTTAGCAGGCGGTGAGCCTGTTACACAGCAGTTACTTGATAAGTTCTTTGCTGGGCATGAGTTAGCAGGTGTACTCAATGTTTATGGGCCAACAGAAACAACCATTTGGTCAACGACACAGTGCAATACATTGGCAAACTATAATAGCAGCATTGGGCGCCCCATCAGTAATACCAGTGTTTATGTACTAAATACTTCTTTACAGCCTGTTCCAGTTGGTGTGTTGGGTGAGCTTTATATTGGTGGTGACGGAGTGGCACGTGGTTATTTAAATAACCCTGAGTTGACCCATAAAAGCTTTATTGATAATCCGTATCAAACACCACAAGAAAAGGCCAATGGTTATAATGCTAAGCTTTATAAAACTGGCGATTTAGTTCGTTATTTAGACGATGGGCGTTTAGAGTTTATCGGGCGTAACGATTTCCAAGTGAAGATTCGTGGTTTTAGAATTGAATTGGGTGAAATTGAGTCAAGAATCAGTGCGTACCCAACCATTAAGCAAGCGATTGTGGTTGCTAAAGAACATAGTTCGGGCAATAAGTATTTAGTGGCCTATTATTTGGCTGATAAACCGGTGGCAGAAGACTCACTTAAGGAGCATCTGCGTCAGTATATAACGGATTATATGATCCCGTCGGTTTTTATTGGCTTAACGGAGTTCCCATTAACAGCCAGCGGTAAAGTGAATCGTAAAGCATTACCAGAGGCAATATTTAGTGCTGATGAAGCGCGTCATACTGCACCAGAAACTCCTTTGCAAGTATCGCTCTGTGATTTATTTGCTAAAGTATTAGCGCAACCAGTGTCTACAATAGGCATTGAGGATAACTTCTTTGAGCTTGGTGGCGATAGTATTTTAGTGATTAAGTTAGTGAATCTCATTAACAAATCAGCATTGGGTCATCTACAGTTAGTGGATATTTTTAATTATCCAACGGTCAAGCTGCTTGCCCAAAAATTACAAGATGATGAGTGTGTAGTTGAAGATATTGCTATTGACAAATCAGCGAATGAGCAAGAAAAAGTTTTATCCTTTGCACAGGAGCGTTTATGGTTCATTGAAAAATATGAAAAGGGCAGTAATGCCTACAACATTCCAATGATCTTTAAACTAAAAGAGCAGGTGAATATCAATCGTCTACAACTTGCTTTACAAACAGTGATTAATCGTCACGAGGTGCTTAGAAGTTTAATTAAGGAAAATGACTTGGGGGAAGGTTATCAAGAGAGTTTGGACTATCCCTTGATGATCGATAGCGTGATTGTTGATGCTCGTGAAAACTTGGATAGAGCGCTTGAGCAGGCGATTAATCATATCTTTAATTTAGCAGTTGAATACCCGATTAAGGCAACGGTTTATCAATTACAAGATAGTCATTACATGACGGTAGTCGTTCATCATATTGCCTTTGATGGATGGTCGACAGATATCTTTATTAATGAAGTGATTAATCACTATCACTATTTTGAATCAGTGGCTATAGGGGCTCATGAGACTGCTAAAAAATACATCATGCCTGCGCTCAACTTACAATACAAAGATTATGCACGTTGGCAGAAGAACCATTTAAGTGGTGATTTTTTAAATAAACAAAAAGCCTATTGGATGAATAAGCTCAGTGATTTTGAAGTGCTTAATTTACCAACAGACAAAGTCAGACCACCTCAGGTGAGCTATCAGGGGGAGGACTTTATTTTTGAGGTTGATCCCACGTTAAGTGAAGCACTGCAAGATGTTGCTAAAAAGATGGGAGTGACCTTATACAGTGTATTGCTCAGTGCCTATTACTTAATGTTAGGTGTTTTTAGTAATCAAAAAGACATTGTAGTGGGTGCGCCTATTGCTAACCGTAATTACAGCGATATTGCCAATTTAATTGGTTTCTTTGTGAATACCTTGGCGTTACGTCAACAGATTGATAAAACACAAACGCTACAACAGTTTATTAAACAGGTTGGTACTGCTATTGCTGAGGCTCAGGCTTATCAAGAGTTACCCTTTGAGCGATTGGTTGAAGAGCTTAAATTAGATAAGGATC
Organism: uncultured Ventosimonas sp.; assembly: GCA_964395065.1. GTDB lineage: Bacteria > Pseudomonadota > Gammaproteobacteria > Pseudomonadales > Pseudomonadaceae > Entomomonas. Next base: position 5,185 of record CAYNAM010000058.1, on the reverse strand, counting down.
CCTCCAGACATCCTATTTTCCAAGTTACTTTTGGAATGGAGTCATTTGGTAAAGATAAGATGGATGAGGTGGCGCGGCTATTTGAACCTTACCATGGGATAATGCCGAAGGTGGCTAAGTTTGATTTAAGTTTAGTAATGAAAGAGTCAGATGGTCAGCTTTTAGGAACATTTAACTATGCTACTGCGTTATTTAATAGGCAAACAATTGATTCGTTTGCACAAACTTATAAACTGTTATTGATCCAGTTTGCAGATAGCCTTCTCTTAAATTCACCGATAAAAGAATTAAACTATGTGAATGAGGAGCAGTTTAATAAAATTATTTACCAATGGAATAATACAGATGATTCCTATCCTACGAATCAAACGCTTCATGGGCTATTTGAGGAGCGTGCTGTTTTAGTACCCGAACGTATAGCGTTGAGTTGTAATGGTTGCTCACTAAGCTATCAAGAGCTTAATACACGGGCTAATCAATTAGCTCATTATTTGAAGACGCAGTATCAGACAGCGCCTGAGGCAATGATTGGGCTTTATTTAGATCGCTCTGAGTTAATGATTATTGGTATGTTGGCTGTTATGAAAATAGGTGCGGCTTATGTGCCTATCGCACCTGATGCCCCTTCTGAAAGAGTATTACACATGATTAATGATACTCAAATGAAGGTTATTTTAACTAATCAATCTTATCTCAATACATTAGGTCTATTAGTTGATACTTCTTCAGCCAGTTTATTAGGGATTGATGATGATGGAGTTGCTCATGCAATAAGAGCAATGCCTGATAGAAACTTGCCTCCAGTAGATGCTCACCAACTGGCTTATGTCATTTATACCAGTGGTACGACAGGTTTACCGAAAGGGGTGATGATAGAGCATACAACAGCAATTAATTTTATATGGTCTGTTTCTTGTCGAATGGATTTATTGTTTGATAGTGGAGATCAAAAAAATGTTTTGTGGATTTCTAACTATGTTTTTGATGCTCATGTGTTTGATATCTATTTAACTTTATTGCAGGGGCATTGTTTATACATTTTAACAGGTGAAGACAGAACAGATTTATTAAAAATAAAGAAAGCAGTTGAAGAGAATAACATCGATATTGGATATATCCCCCCCATACTATTAGACAAAGAAAATATCGTTCCGCTTAAGGTATTGATTGTTGCAGGTGAAGTAGCCAATGCAGAAGTAATTGAAAGCTATCTGCAAGAAGGTATCACTGTCTTTAATATGTATGGTCCAACGGAAGTTTCTGTAGGCTCCAATATTCATGACTTTAATTTAGGAGATAAGAACACTAATATTGGTAAGGCCATTGCCAATGATCGGTTATACATTGTTGATGAGTATATGAAACTCTTGCCGATAGGTGCATTAGGGGAGTTATATATTGGTGGTGTCGGAGTTGCACGAGGTTATTTGAATAACCCTAAACTGACAGATGAGCGTTTTTTATCTAATCCATTTAGAACGGAGAAGGATAGACAACAAGCTATCAATCACCGGGTATATAAAAGTGGTGATATTGTGAGGTACTTAGCTAATGGCGATATTGAATACATAGGCCGTAATGATTTCCAAGTAAAAATCAGAGGCTTACGCATTGAGTTGGCAGAGATAGAAAGTCGGCTTTCAAGCTATGACCTTATCCAAAAAGTAGCTGTATTAACGCGTAAGTACCCCAGTGGTGAGGCTTATATTACCGCTTATTATGTGGCTGATTATGAAATTGATAAGAATGCCCTAAGTGAATACCTTGCCCAATATCTACCAGATTATATGTTACCTAGCTGTTACATGTATATGGATGATTTTCCTTACACATTAAATGGCAAGTTAGATCATAGAAAACTACCTGATCCTATGTTGAGTCATCAGAAAGATTTAGTTGAACCCATTGATGAGAAAGAAGCCCAATTAAGGGGGTTGTTTGCAGAGGTGTTAAAGCTAGATGCAAGTAGAATCAGTGTGGAGGACAGTTTTTTTGAGCTAGGAGGTAATAGTATTTTAGTGATTAAACTCGCTAATTTAGTTAAAAAATCATTTGGTTGTGAGCTTCCTATTGCCGTTATTTTTACCCATAAAACAGTTAGAAAGTTAGTCCATTATCTGTCGAGTGGAGTGACTGAAAGTATCACTATTAAACCGGTAGTGGTTGATAAGCCAGAGCAGCAATTGTTGTCATTTGCCCAACAACGATTATGGTTTATTGAGTCTTTCCAAGAAGGTAGTAATGCCTACAATATACCTATTTTATTAGCCTTAGAAAGCTTAACAGATAAGGATATTTTTATTAAGGCGTTACGAGCCGTAGTCCATCGTCATCAAGTACTTCGTAGCGTGATTAAAAAGAGTGGAGAAGGCAATGCTTATCAACAAGTCATTGATGATGCGGTAGCACCTTTAGCGGTTGGTTACGTAACTTTAGCCAGTGAGAATGATTTAAAACAGTGCTTATTGGATGATATTAACTATCTATTTAAATTAGACAGTGAATACCCTATTAAAGTAACGTTATATGAGGTGCTAAATAAGTATTATGTAAGCATCGTAGTGCATCATATTGCCTTTGATGGTTGGTCTGCTGATATTTTAATTAAAGACATGGATCAGTTTTACCATTATTACTTGTTGTTAGAGCAAGGTCATACAGAGGAAGCATTAAGCTATTTACCACAAGAGTTACCTATTCAATACAAAGACTACGCATTATGGCAAAGAAATTATTTAGCCAGTGATAAAGCGCAAGATCAACTTGATTTTTGGAAGAATAAATTAGTTGGTTACCGTACGTTAGCATTGCCTTTAGACAAAGTTAGACCCTCTCGTGCTGATTTTAGTGGTGATAATGTTAGTTTTAGTTTAAGCGTTGGCGTGAGTAATGATTTACGAGCACTCGCAAAGCATCTAGATATTAGCCTTAATAGTTTATTGCTCAGTGGGTATTACCTGTTATTAATGGCTTATTCCAATCAAGATGACATCGTGCTAGGTATTCCTGTGGCGAATAGAAATGTCCATGAAGTGGAATCTTTAATTGGCTTTTTTGTTAACTCATTGGCGTTAAGGCAACAAATTAACAGAGAGTCGACACTGGTTGATTTTATCCATGATGTGGCGGAGTCAATTACGCAGGCACAGTTGAATCAGGATTTACCTTTTGATTTATTGGTCAATGAGTTAGAAATTGAACAAGATTTATCGAGAAACCCCATTTTCCAAGTGATGTTTAGCTTACAGTCCTTTGGTGAAATGAAAGGAAGTGGTGTTAATGAATTGGTAACACTGTATAACATTGAAGATTATCTAGAGCAAACCGTAGCTAAATTTGATTTAACTACCATGATTGACGATTCAGCAGAATCGATGACAGGTATTTTTAATTTTGCAACCAGCCTGTTTGAGCGACAAACCATCATCTCTTATGTTGATACCTATGTATTGATATTAGAACAACTAGCAGGATTATGTCGTAAGGATTCATATGATTTAACGATAAGTGATTTAACCTATGTCAGCAATCACTGTATTTCTAGTGGTGTTGATGCAATAGATGATGATTGGTCTCAATACGAAGTATAAAGTAGGGATAAGCATGCATATTTACGAAATCAATGGAAAAAAGTATAAAATACCTGCTAATAAAGTCAGTGATTTTTTGGCCTCAAAACCTGAGGCTAAGCTTGTTTTTGAACCCGCTAAGGTGCTGTTTGAACAGCAAGTAGCTGCAACACCTGAGAAGCTTGCAGTTGTTGCAGCTGATCAACAGTTAACCTATCAGGCGTTGAATGAAAAGGTTAATCAACTAGCTCATTATTTAATAGAGCAATATCAGTTAAAAACTGATGATTTGGTGGCTTTGGTTTTAGATCGTACAGCTAATACATTAATTGCAATGTTGGCTATTTTAAAGACCGGGGCGGCGTATGTTCCTATTGACCCTTCTGTGCCTGATGATCGAATCAGCTATATATTAGAAGATGCCAAGCCAAAGGTGGCATTAACACAGGCAAGTTATGTACACAAAATTAATCAGTTAGCCCCCCTGTTATCTACAGAGGCTTTAGAGGATGTCAGTTTTTTAACTTTACTTCAAAACTACAGTACTGTTAACCCTGAGTTAACTATTTCTGCTCATGCATTGGCTTATATTATCTATACTAGCGGTACAACAGGTAACCCTAAAGGTGTGATGGTTGAGCAGGGTAATATGGTTGGTTTTCTTCGGGCGGTTGACCAGTTATATGCAGGAATAGTTGGGGATAATGTTAAGAAACTAGAACATTATCTTTGGTATGCAAATTATGTTTTTGATGCACATATTTATGAGGTTTATCCTCCTTTAATCACTGGGGCAACTTTGTTTATTGTCTGTGGTGATGTACGTTATGACTTATCGTTATTAAAGCACTATATTGAGCAACATAAGATTGAGGTGGCTTGTATCCCACCAGTATTATTGGATAAAGATAATTTATTGCCACTGAAATTACTGACTGTAGCGGGTGATACAACAAATCAAGAGATTGTTGATAGTTATTTAGGTCAACAAGTTAATATGTTAAATGCCTATGGGCCAACAGAGACCTGTGTCTGTACTAACATCAATTTATATAAGAAAGGGGATAAAAATACCAACATAGGTCCTATTTTGTCAGGTTATAAGGATTATGTTGTTAATGAAAAAAATCAGCAATTACCTATTGGGGCTGTTGGTGAGCTTTGTATTGCTGGTATTGGTGTGACGAGAGGGTATTTAAATAATCCACAATTAACAGCTGAGCGCTTTATCCCTAATCCTTTTCAAACAGAGATAGAGAAAAAAAATGGTATTAATGAGCGCATTTATAGAACAGGCGATTTAGTCAGAAAACTACCTGATGGTCGCTTTGAATATTTAGGGCGTAATGATAGCCAAGTTAAAATTAGGGGCTATCGTATTGAGTTGGGTGAGATTGAAGCGCGTTTAGCAGCTTATAAAGCTATCAAGAAGGCCGCAGTGTTAGCAAAAGAACACCGCTCGGGTATGCTCTATTTGGCCGCCTATTATGTCGCTGAAACCTCCTACGAGCAAGAAACATTATCTGACTATTTGGCCGAGTTTTTACCTGATTACATGATTCCATCGGCCTATGTTCGTATGGATCAGTTCCCGATGAAAGTTTCGGGGAAATTGG
>CAYNAM010000057.1:0-15997 GCA_964395065.1 uncultured Ventosimonas sp. | reverse complement strand
GTGTGATTAATAAAAGAGGACTATTTTACATCAATGAACAACGATTCATAGTTTTTTCTTATTCATCACGGCCATCTAGCATGGTTCTTTTTAGTAAAATATAAACAGCACCTGTCCCTCCATGCCTAGGTTGGCAAGAGCTAAAGCCAAGTACTTGGGGGTGTTGTCTTAACCATGTGTTTAAGTAGCTTTTTAGAATGGGTTTTGACTTGTCTTTTCTTAATGCTTTGCCGTGAGTGACCCTAACACAACGTACCTCTATTTTTGTTGCTTCTTCTAAGAAGTCCCATAACAGTTTACGTGATTGTTCTACGGTTAAACCATGTAAATCAATACTGCCAGCGAATGAAATTTGCCCAGCTTTTAATTGTTGCATCTGTGAGCTTCTTACGCCATTTTTAGACCAAAAAAGAAATTCTTCGGGTTCTACATCAATAATAAATTGGTCAGATAACCCATCAATAACATTTTCTTTGGATAATGTATTGGTTGCATTTTCTCTTAATGCTTTTAGTTGTTTTTTATCTTTAGGTTTTGCGCTTAGATCAACTTTATCGCATGTTATTGGTTTTACATTTTTCATCTCAGAGCGAAATAAAGAAATATCATCATCTATCATGTCTTGCCCTTAATAGCCTATTTCATATAACGATTGTTAATAACATAATAATACTGTATTTGTATTATGTTTAATCACTTTAATAGATTACTTTTTATTTTATGACTGTATCTTTTGAATAAGATGTAATGAAGTTGTCGATTACAGCATTATCCATCATCGTTATGGATAATGCTGCATAGTTAATAATTACAATCCTAGGATGGATAACATGATAAAGGTGGCAAATAAAACGAAATGTGTCATGCCTTCAATAGCATTTGTTTCTCCATCATTTAGATTTATAGCACCAACAAATAGCGTAAGTACAACCATAACCGTTTGAGGAAGAGTGAGCCCCATAGTAATTTGTTGGCCTGTAAATAATGCAACCGCCTCTACTACTGGGATGGTAAGAATAACGGTTGACAATGTTGCGCCTAGTGCAATATTTATAACGGGCTGCATTCTATTAGCAAGTGCAGCTTTTAGTGCTGTGAGAATTTCAGGGCTTGCGGAGATGGTCGCTACGACTAAACCCAGTAAAATAGGTGGAATATCTAACCCTTTTACACCCGTGTTAAGCACCGTTGACATCACCTCAGCTAAGGCGCCAGTCAAAATAATACCGATTATCAGTAAGGTAATGGTTGGTTTAATGCTTGTACTTTCTGAGTGTTCCTCTATATGGTCGGGCTTGTTTTTATCAGCATAACTGTAATGGAAAAAATAGCTATGGCGGCCAGTTTGCATTTTTAAGAATAGGGCGTAGAGAACAATCATTATTCCAATAGTGAAAACTGAATAGTATGTCCATTTGTCACTTGGTAAAAACTCAGGAACAAGCATTGAAATACCAACAGCGGTCATAATCATGACAACGTAAGTTTTACCTGCATCATCATTATATACTTGTTCGCCATGACGTAAACCGCCTAGTAGCGCAGCGAGACCAATAATTCCATTCATATCAAGCATAATAGCAGCATAGATGGTATCACGTGCTAATGTGGGGGAGTGCTCATGACTCATCATAATGACTAGAATAATAACCTCAACTAAAACTGCTGAGAGTGTTAGTACCATGGTACCGTAAGGCTCGCCAATTTTTTCTGCAATAACTTCAGCGTGATGTGCCACACGAATAGCGACGCCAATAATAACAATAATGAGTATAATTGCTGTTACAAGAGCAACTAAACGGCCGTTGGCTATAATGGCATGCTCCATTGCATAAGCAATGATTGTTGCCACTAAGCCAAGCAGCATAAGTTTTTCTTTTTTTAATAGATCCGTCATAGGTTATTTCCAATGTATCAAGTAAGTTATTTTCGAAGAGACTTTTCTGTTTCGGTTAATATCCCACGCAGAATATTCATTTCGACTTTGCTCAGTTGTGCTTTTCCATAGAGCTTGCGAATTCTAGTCATTAAATGTTTAGGTTGTGCAGGATCAAGGAACTCAATAGCTATCAATAGTTGCTCTAGATGTTTATAGAATCGTTCTAACTCGTCGTGTGTACAAGGTTGCTCTGTTGCTTTTTCAGAAGTTTCCTTGTGTAGTTGTTTAGTTTCTAGCCATGCCATTCTTGCCTCATAACTAATTACTTGTACGGCAGAGGCAACATTTAAAGATGAGAATGTCTCATCACTTGGAATATGGATATGATAGTTACACTGCTGTAACTCTTCATTGGTTAATCCTGCATGCTCACGGCCAAATACAAAGGCTACATGTTGGTCGTTCGTTATAGCCGCAATACTTTTTTGAGCTGCCTCTCGAGGGGAGAGTAGTGGCCAAGGAATTTGCCGTTCTCTTGCGCTAGTTCCCAACACGAGATGACAACCCGTGAGCGCCTCCTCAAGGCTATTAACTGTCAAAGCATTTTCAAGAATGTCGTCTGCTCCTGATGCTCTTGCGCTAGCATCAGGGTGTGGAAGAGAATATTTAGGGGTAACAAGTACAAGCTGTGTTAACCCCATATTTTTCATTGCACGAGCGGTAGCTCCAATATTTCCTGCATGAGTTGTAGCAACTAATACAACACGAATAAACGATAAACTCATACGTATGATTAAGCCTTATAGAAATTTTATATCTTTTTGATGTGTTCCAAAAATTTTATCTCCAGCATCACCTAAGCCAGGAATAATATATCCTTTATTGTTTAGGTGAGAATCTATCGAGGCTGTATAAATGATTACATCAGGATGTGCTTTTTCTAGTGCGGCAATCCCTTCTGGTGCAGCAACAAGAACAAGGGCACAGATACCCTTACAACCCGCTGCTTTTAACATGTCGATAGTTGCGATCATTGAACCGCCTGTGGCAAGCATCGGATCAATAATTAAAGCATTACGCTGGTCGATTTCATAAGCTAGCTTTTGTAAATAGGCATCAGGCTTTAATGTTTCCTCATTACGGACTAGGCCAATGACGCTGACTTTGGCGCTAGGGATTAAGTCCAACACTCCCTCTAGCATACCAATGCCTGCACGCAGAATAGGAACAATGGTGATTTTTTTTCCTGCAATTTTTTCAACACTCACTTCGCTGCCATCCCAACCGTTTATAACGCAGGGTTCTAATGGAAGATCTTTAGTGGCTTCATAGGTGAGCAGGGTAGCAATTTCCTGTGCAAGCTCTCTGAAATGTTTGGTGCTAATATCATTACGTCGCATTAGACCAATTTTATGCTTGATTAACGGGTGATTGATTTCATGAATAGGCATATTGGTTTCCAACAAAATAGGGAGCAATATTATAGGAGGGTGTATTGTAACGCTAAAAAGAAATGATTTGTATGGATATTTTTCAATTAATTGAAAACAGCGAGCATCTTTTTATTGATGTGTGTGCTCGCGGTGTGATGCTAAATAAGCATCAAGTATTATCGGCACTCTGGTGGTAGTAGATCTTTCCTTCGTGTCGTTGACTCGCATGTCCACTTATGAGAGCTAGCGCTTGGAAGCATGGTGAGAATGATTTGTTGTCTAGAAATATCTGGGATAGAAATATCTTTTTTGAATGTTAGAATAATTTGACATTTATCTGTGGCAATAACGTCTTTCACGTAGTGGACCTTGGTCAGTGCACGATCGACATTGCTAATTGCGTTTTGGCTACAAATTTGATTTTCAGCATAATAGGCTGACATTTGTGATTTGAATAGGATGACGGTTTTAAGTCCTTGTATAAGCGCTGTTTTTTGTACTTCATCCATTTTTTCTTGTTCACTTTTGCAGGATGACAGAAGTATACTTAAGGCTGATAATAAACAAACTAAAAGATAATGTTTTTTCATTTTGTAATCCCTTGCGGCTTGGTATCTGTAATATCATGTTACTGCTATAGGTAATGATAATATAGAGCAAGTATATTATGGAATGAATACTTGCTCATTTTCTAACATATCGATTAATCGAATAAGTGGTAATCCCATTAAACTAGTAATGTCAGCTCCCTCCATACCTCGAAAGAAACAGATACCTAAACCTTCAGCTTTAATGCTACCGGCACAGTCAAAGGGTTGTTCTATTTCTAAGTATTTTGCTATTGCAGAGTCTGAAAGCGATCTGAAATGCACGTGGAAAGGGATGCAGTCTACTTGTAAGTTTTGTGTTTGACTGTTATATAACGCCAATCCTGTATAAAAGGTAATAGTTTTACCACTGACTTCTTTTAGTTGTTGAAAGGCTCGTTCAAAAGTATGAGGTTTGCCCATTACTTTCCCATTACTGCAAGCTATTTCATCTGAACCGATAATAAGATGATTGTTATACTGATTAGAAAGAGCTTTAGCCTTCTGTATTGCTAACCGTTTCGTCATTTCCTGCGGTTGTTCATTTTTTAAGGGGGCTTCATCAATATTAGGAGCAGCGGCCGTAAAGTTTATTTTTAAACGCTCAAGTAGTTGGCGGCGATAGGTAGAACTAGAGGCAAGTACGATAGGTAACATAGGTGTTCCTGCTAATAAAGTTAATAAATTGTATTAATTATTACATTTTATACATAATTTCCTTTGACAGATATAAAGAACAACCATAAAATAGCCGCCCTATGTCAAATGGCCTAATTCCAGATTATATTGAACCTTATAAATTAGCCGATCGTAATATCACTTACAAAGGTCATATTACATTAGCTGATTTGCCACGTTTGCATGAAGTGATTGCTTCAGATGAAATAACTATTTATGTAGAGGTGGAGTTTAAACGAGGTGAGCAAAAACAAGCATTGATGTCTATTATGCTTGATGCAACAGTATGTTTGGTTTGCCAACGTTGTTTAGATTTGATGACCTTTTCCACTGAAGGGATATATCACTATATGTTCATGGCAGATGAAAAGGAAGAGGTGTTATTACCAGAAGGATATGATGCTCTTGAGTTAGGAGTTAAAGATCCTTTTGATTTAAAGGTATTGATAGAGGATGAGTTATTGTTAGCACTTCCAATTATTCCAATACATGAATTAAATGAATGCCAGCAATTGGTAAAGCTTGATGAGCCAGAGCCAATTGAGACTGAGGTTAAACGGTCAAACCCATTCAGTGTTCTGGCGCAGTTAAAGCGTGACCCCAAAGCTTAGGAGTTAAATTATGGCTGTTCAACAGAACAAAAAATCACGTTCGGCTCGCGATATGCGCCGTTCTCACGATGCATTAGATTCAAGTGCATTATCTGTTGAGAAAACAACAGGTGAAGTGCATTTACGTCATCATGTAACACCTAAAGGTGTTTACCGTGGACGTCAAGTTATTGTTGAAGATCAGGATTTTGACGAATAATTGAACGCCCCTGTTATTGCTGTTGATGTAATGGGGGGGGATTTAGGCCCCTCCTGTACAGTGCCTGCTTGTATTTCTTTTTTAGAAGATACCCCTTTAGTAAAATTAATTTTAGTTGGACAATCTGCTAAAATTACTCCGTTATTGCCTCCATTAGCTAATAGTGTTCATGAGCGAATCGAAATTATTGATGCTGCTGAAATCGTCACTATGAATGATCCTATTGCTGTTGCTTTGAGGGCTAAGCCTCAATCCTCTATGAGGGTTTGTCTGGAGTTGGTGCGTGATGGAAAGGCAAATGCTTGCGTGAGTGCAGGTAATACAGGTGCCTTAATGGCGTTGGCTCGTTTTACATTAAAAACTATTCCCGGGATCGATCGTCCTGCTATGATGTGTTGTTTACCTACGCAGGCTGACAAAGATTGTTATCTGTTGGATCTGGGAGCCAATGTAGATTGTAGTGCTGAACAATTATTTCAGTTCGCTGTTATGGGATCAGTTGCTGCTGAAGTAATGGGCGTTTTGAATCCCAAGGTAGCTTTATTAAATATTGGTATTGAAAGCATAAAAGGTAATCAGCAAGTTAAACAAGCAACATTGCTTTTAGAATCGCAAACCAAATTAAACTATATTGGTTTTGTTGAGGGTGATGGTGTTTATCGTGGCGATGCGGATGTGGTCGTGTGCGATGGCTTTGTGGGTAATGTTTTGCTTAAGTCCAGTGAGGGTGTGTTAAAGTTATTAAGAGCGCGTTTAGAAAATCGTTTCAAAACAAGTTGGGTGGGAAAACTAAAAGGTTTTTTAATGTTTTTACCTATGCTGAGAGGATTGCGTAAAGATTTTTCTCCTGAACAATACAACGGTGCAAGCTTCTTAGGTTTGCAGGGAGTTGTAGTGAAAAGTCATGGGGCTGCTGATATTGTTGCTTTTAAATCAGCTTTACGGCATGCTTATACTGAAGTGGAAGAAAACTTACAGGCGCGTTTATCAAAACAAATAGGCTCTTTGTTAGAAGACGTTTTATTGCAGTAAGTTTATCGGTTTGGATGAAATACCAGTTTTTATGTTGCACTTTTATAGATTCATGTTTTTGAGATAGATTTTGATAAGTACGATAAATATCGATATAGCCTTATTAGAGGATTGTTATGCCAATAATGAAAAAATATAGCTATTTAAAATGTGGGCTATTGGTTGGGTTATTAGTTGCAAGTGTAAATGTTTTTGCATTTGATTTAAATGAAAAACGTAAAGAAGTAAATTTTATAACGGTTGAACTACCGGTTTGTAATGATAATAGTGAAGACTCCTTAACGCTACCGGAAGATCCTCGGGCAGAGTTATATTATCAAGCTGCATTGAAAATATTCGGTCAAAATGACATAGATCACTACCCACAAATGTATATTTTAGCCAACAAAGCAGCTGAAATGGGCCATTGGCGTGCAAAATTGATGGCTGCACGTTTATATTTAAAACATTCAGACAGTGAGTATACGGACTATCAACCAGAAAAGGCCAAAGCTTACATGGTGGAGATGCTACAGCAAAACATACCTGCGGCTTACTATGCAATGGGGCAGTTTAAGTCAAATGGTGTTGAAGTCTTTAGAAGTATTCCGATTCCTGCTTCTGTTTTCCTATTTGAAGCAGCTAAATTAAATTATCCTGATGCTTTATCTGATGTGCATGATGTTCTTATGAGTGTGGGGCGCTCAAAAGAAGCTAGTGCAATGCTTGATTGTGCTGTAAGTAAAAAACAAGATAATGCAGAAGCGCTATTTAAAAAGTCAAATGAACTTGAAACAAACGCAACAAAAGAATCTGAGATTATTGATTCGTTTAAGTATTTGTATCAAGCTATAAAGGCAGGTAGTTATAATGCATTAGCCAGTATCGCTAATAAAGAAAGTTATTATAAACAACAATATGATAAAGATTATTTTTCTAAAGAGTTTTTAGAGCGAATGACTGTATTGCAAAAAGCTAAAAACTCCATTTATATTAACCGCGATGTATACCGTAAATCATTAGGGAAACCAGAAGAGGTGAGAGGTAATTCCGTTCTAGTCTTTTCTAATTTGGAGAGAATAGCACCTTTACCGCCTGAAAACCTACCTAATTGGAATGGTGATATTGCACTTGCTATGTCGGAAAAAGGTGCAGTAAATTATAGAACCGACTATGATTATGATAAGCTCGTCAAAGAAGCTGAAGCGATTGTAGTTAACAAAGAGCAAACTACTGAGCCTGCTAAGAATACTTCAAAATAAATTATAATGACTTAAGATTAAATTTATTTTATATGAATTTAATCTTAAGGTAAGATAGAAGAGTAACCATTAAAATTACAAGTTAATTAGGATAAAATTTATGTCTGTTGTTTCTGCTTTTGTTTTTCCTGGACAGGGTTCGCAAACGATAGGAATGTTAGCTGATATAGCAAAAGTTCATCCAGTTATTAAAGATACTTTTGCAGAGGCTTCTAATGTTTTAGGTTATGATCTTTGGCAGTTGACCCAAGAGGGGCCAAAGGAGCAATTAGATCAAACTGATAAGACACAGCCTGCCATTTTAACTGCCTCAGTAGCCTTATGGCGGTTATGGATTGGTCAAGGTGGTGCTGAACCTTCTTATCTTGCAGGTCATAGTTTAGGGGAATATTCTGCTCTAGTGGCGGCACAAAGTTTACCCTTTAAAGAAGCGGTTAAGCTGGTTGAGTTACGTGGGCAATTAATGCAAAAAGCGGTGCCTGTAGGGCAAGGTGCTATGGCTGCTATTCTTGGACTCACTGATGAAGAGGTTAAAGAGGCTTGTGTAGAAGTAGCTCAAGGGCAAATTATTAGCGCTGTAAATTTTAATGCTCCTGGGCAAGTGGTGATTGCAGGTAATGCTGAAGCAGTAAGTCGAGCGATTGAGGTTTGTAGTGCTAAAGGAGCGAAACGTGCTTTACCTTTGCCTGTAAGCGTACCATCACATTGTGATTTGATGAAGCCTGCCGCGGAAGAGTTTGCTGCGTCATTAACAGCCGCTACTTGGAAGAATCCTAACATTGCGATTGTTCAAAATGTGACGGCTGATGTGAGTAGAGATTTACAGACATTAAAAGAAAACCTTTTAGCGCAGTTATATAGTCCAGTGAGATGGGTTGAGTCAGTCCAATTACTGGCTAAGTTAGGCGTAACCTCTTTGGTAGAATGTGGCCCTGGTAAAGTGTTGGGTGGTTTAAATAAACGTTGTGCTAAAGAGTTAGCTAATTATTCATTAGAAACACCAGAAGCTTTTGCTACAGCTGTTTCAGCCTTACATTCATAGGAAATAAAAATGAGTTTATCCGGTAAAATTGCTTTAGTAACGGGTGCTAGCCGTGGTATTGGTCAGGCTATTGCTTTGGAATTAGGTGCACAAGGTGCAACGGTTATTGGTACTGCGACGACTGAGTCAGGCGCAGAAAAGATTGCACAATATTTAAAAGAAAATAATATTTTAGGTACTGGTAAAGTATTAAATGTAACCGATGGCAACTCAGTAGAAACTTTTTTGTCTGATGTGAATAAAGAATTTGGTGTACCTAGTATATTAGTTAATAATGCAGGGATTACCCGTGATAATCTAATGATGCGTATGAAAGATGATGAGTGGTACGATGTTATTGATACCAACTTGAACAGTCTTTATCGTCTTTCAAAGGGCGTATTAAGAGGAATGACTAAAGCCCGTTGGGGGCGTATCATTAGTATTGGTTCAGTTGTTGGTGCAATGGGCAATGTTGGGCAGGCTAATTATGCAGCTGCTAAAGCGGGTTTAGAAGGATTCACTCGCGCTCTTGCGCGTGAACTTGGTTCTCGTTCAGTTACGGTTAATGCAGTTGCTCCCGGTTTTATTGATACTGACATGACAAAAGAGTTACCCGCAGCTCAGCGCGATGCGTTATTAGCGCAAATTCCATTAGGGCGTTTGGGACAAGCTAAAGAGATTGCTCAAACAGTTGCTTTTTTAGCCTCTGATTCAGCATCTTACATCACAGGAACAACGATACCTGTCAATGGTGGTATGTATATGAGTTAATTCATATCTACCCAAAATGTAAAGATTATCGTAAAATAGCAAAAATAACCTAGGGATTATTCTCTAGAACTTTACGGAAAGGTTTAAATTTTACTTGCTAAAAGTAATCGCCTTTCTATAAAATTAGCAAATGGCACAACAGAGCCAAATTATCCAACTTAGGAGTGAAAACAAGGTATGAGCACCATTGAAGAACGCGTCAAGAAAATTGTAGCAGAACAACTTGATGTTAAAGAAGAAGAGGTTACTAGTAATGCTTCTTTCATTGAAGATCTAGGTGCAGACTCTCTTGATAATGTTGAGCTGGTAATGGCTCTGGAAGAAGAGTTTGAATTAGAGATTCCTGATGAACAAGCTGAAAAAATTGGTACTGTTCAAGATGCTGTAAATTATATTTCTGCAAATATTGAAGAATAATTTATATCTCTAAATAAAAAAACCGCACATGTTTAAATGTGCGGTTTTTTTATTTTATAGGAAATTATAAATTGGTGAGTTTATAGACTAACCAATAATACTATAGGCACGTCAGTAAAAATATGTTCCAATAGGTTATATAAATTCATTATAATATCTGATTAACATAACTTACTTAAATTAGCTAAGGAGAAAACGGTGTCTCAAAGACGAGTTGTTATTACTGGCCTTGGGATTGTAAGTCCTGTAGGAAATGATGTAGTAAGCAGTTGGCAAAGCATTATTGACGGTAAAAATGGTGTAGAATCATTAACTGATGTGGATTTTAATATTTCAGAATTGCCTACCCGTTTTGGTGCGCCTGTTAAGAATTTCTCTGTAGAACCTTATTTGTCTGTTAAAGATGCTAGAAAGATGGATATCTTTATCCAATATGGTGTTGTTGCAGGAATGCAGGCTGTAGAAGACTCAGGGCTAGAAATTACAGATGATAATCGCGATCGTATTGGTGTTGTTATTGGCTCTGGTATTGGTGGACTACCAAATATTCAAGCAAACTGTGATGCTTTAGCTAATCAAGGTCCGCGTCGCGTTTCTCCATTTTTTGTTCCTGGTGCAATCATTAATATGACATCAGGTCTATTATCCATAAACTTGGGTGTACATGGCCCTAATTATGCTATTGCAACAGCTTGTGCATCAGGTACGCATAGCATCGGCATGGCTGCACGCAATATTATACATGGTGAGGCAGATGTAATGATTGCTGGTGGTGCGGAAAAGGCTACTTGTGGTATAGGTTTAGCGGGCTTCTCTGCTTGCCGTGCACTCTCTACTCGCAATGATGACCCAACAACAGCGAGTCGCCCTTGGGATAAAGACCGTGATGGTTTTGTGCTGGGAGATGGAGCCGGTGTTTTAGTACTTGAGGAGCTTGAGCATGCTAAAGCACGCGGTGCAAGAATTTATGCTGAACTAGTTGGAGCAGGATTTAGTGGGGATGCGTATCATATGACGGCACCAACAACTGATGGTAAAGGTGCTGCGACCTGTATGAAAAATGCATTGCGTGATGCAGGGCTTAATATTGATCAAATAGATTATATTAATGCTCATGGTACCTCTACGCCAGTTGGCGATTTAGCAGAAGTATTGGCCGTTAAGTCAGTATTTGGAGATCAAGCGTATAAATTTCCTATTAGTTCGACTAAGTCAATGACTGGGCATTTATTAGGTGCTGCGGGGGCTATAGAAGCAGTATTTAGTACACTCGCTATTCGTGATCAAATTATACCACCAACGATAAATCTAAAAGAGCCTAGTGAAGATTGTGATCTAGATTTTGTTGCTGGTGAGGCCAGATCTGCAAAAGTAGATGCGGTGTTATCAAATTCATTTGGATTTGGTGGTACTAATGGTAGCTTAATTTTCCGTCGTTTTTCTTAATATTTATAATAGATGATGCGAATATTCTTAATTGCTCTTGTTGCTGTAGTCATTTTAGTAAGCGCTGTTGTTGGTGTTGGTTATTGGAAATATAATGCGGCATTAAATCAACCCTTGGCGATTGTGAATGAGCAAACCATTATTGTCCCGAAAGGGGCATCACCGAACGCAATGTTTTCACTTTTGGAGAAGAAGGGCATTATTACAGATGCCTCTTTTCTTCGACTCTATTGGCGTTTAGAGAAGAAGGGGCAGACTATTCATGCTGGTGAGTACCTTTTAAAACCTGGCATGGATATTAAGCAACTTATTTCAATATGGTTAAAGGGCGAGGTGGTTCTTTATAAAGTTACCTTAGTTGATGGTTGGAACTTTAAACAAGTAAGGACGGCCTTAGGTAAACAGGAAGCGCTTAAGGCAATTACTCAAGAAATGACAGATCAGCAGATAATGGATAAGCTGGGTGCATTGGAAGCTCATCCTGAAGGACAGTTTTTTGCAGATACTTATGTGTATATGCGAGGCGATACAGACTTAAGTATTTTACAACAAGCGCATAAACGTCTTAAAGATGAGTTAGAGGATGCATGGCAAAATAGAGCTGATGATTTACCTTATGAAACACCCTATCAAGCGCTTATTATGGCTTCTATTATAGAAAAAGAAACAGGTGTGGCGGAAGAAAGAGCAAAGATTGCTGGAGTTTTTATTCGCCGCTTAGAAAAGGGAATGTTACTACAGACAGATCCAACTGTTATTTATGGAATGGGGGATAATTACAAAGGTAAAATTACTCGCGCTGATTTAAAGAAAGAAACGCCGTATAATACCTATGTTATTTCAGGTCTACCGCCTACCCCCATCTCGATAGTCAGTCGTAAAGCGATAGATGCTGCACTTCATCCAGAAAAAGGTAAGTTCTTATATTTTGTTGCGGCGGGTGATGGTAGTCATGTTTTTTCTGAAAGTTTGACTGAACACCAGCGGGCGGTTCGAAAATATCAGTTAAATCGTCGAGCAGATTATCGTTCTAGTCCACCACCACAGGAATTGAAGTAGATTATAATGTTTATAACATTTGAGGGGCCAGAGGGAGCAGGAAAATCTACTAATATAGCCTATCTTGCAAACCGTTTAGAAGAAGCAGGATATTCTGTTTTAATCACTCGCGAACCCGGCGGGACAGTGCTATCTGAAAAAATTCGTGAATTGTTGATTAGCGCTGACTTTAAAGGAATGGCTGTTGACACCGAGTTGTTATTAGTTTTCGCTGCACGTGCAGAACATTTAAATCAAGTTATTTTACCCGCAATTAAGCGTGATCAAGTAGTTTTGTGTGATCGTTTTACTGATGCAACTTATGCTTATCAGGGAGGTGGTAGGGGGATTGATGAAGCCAAAATAGCTTTGTTAGAAAACTTAGTTCAAGGTGAATTAAGACCTGATTTGGTTTTTTTGTTTGATTTAGAGGCTGATATTGGTTTATCACGAGTTAAAAACTCAAGACAGGGATTAGATCGTTTTGAGCAAGAAAGCTTAGATTTCTTTGAGGCTGTACGTGCCGCTTATTGGCGGCGCGCAAATCAAGATATGAAACGGTTTCGTATTGTTGATGCTAGACAATCATTGGAAGAGGTGCAGTCGCAGCTTGATAATTATTTAGTAGAAATTTTAGGGTATTTAAATGCTCGATGAGTTGCTACCTTGGCAGAAGTTGCTATGGCAGCAGATGGTGAGTAATAAAAAATTGGCTCATGCCTATTTGTTTTATGGTAAAAAAGGTGTAGGAAAACATCTGTTTGCTGAGCGCCTTGCACATTATTGGCTGTGTCTTTCTCCTATTAATGGACAACCTTGTAGGCAATGTAAAAGTTGTCAATTGCTTTTAGGCAGTGGTGCTCACCCTGATATTTTTCATTTGACTCCTGAAGACTCTGAATTCATTAAAATAAATCAGGTTCGTGCATTAATTGATTTCGTTAATCAAACACCGCAAATATCAACGTGTAAAGTTGTTTTGCTAGAGCCTGCTGAAGCGTTGAATTTGAATGCGGCGAATGCACTATTAAAGAGTCTTGAAGAACCAGCAGGAAATAGCCGTCTTATTTTGGTGAGTCACCAAGTAGGTCAGTTATTACCTACGATAAAGAGTCGATGTATACAGCAATTATGCCCTACGCCTACAGAGGATGAAGCTTTGTTATGGATGCGGGAGGCATTACCTAACTTAACCAAAGAAGAGTTGTCACAACTGTGGTTGTTGGCGGGGAGTGCACCGCTTTATGCTGTTGAGTTATATCAACAGGATATTTTAGCTCAACGCGAGTTGGTTGTTGCGGATATGAAAAAGCTATTAAAGCAACAGGTCGTTGTCAGTCAGGTTGTAGAGGCTTGGAATGCTGTTCCATTATTAGTCATCTTTGATTGGTTCTGTCAGTGGGCTCATGCTATTTTATGCTTTCAAGTAACGGGTGATAAAAATACATTGGGTGCAGGCGATATGCAGAAAGTATTAGGCTATTTAGCTGATAAGTCGACACCAGAAAGCATAAGGCAATTACAAAATAAGCTACTGCAAGAAAGACAAAAGGTATTAGCTAAAGCCAATTTAAATAGAGCGCTATTATTAGAAAGCGTTTTAATTGACTGGATTAACTTGCTTTAAGCAAGGTAAAATAGTTTGATTTTCAGATAGGGGATAAACTGATGTCATTAAATATGGGTGGTAATAGCATTATTAATGTAAATATTCCAAATAAGAATGTGCTATATGCTTCTTATATGCCTTTTTTAACAGGTGGTGGAATATTTGTAAGAAGTCAGAAAAAGCATAGTTTAGGTGATGAGGTTTTTTTGTTGCTTGAGCTGATGGATGAGGAAGAAAAAATACCTGTCACGGGAAAAGTTGTTTGGATATCACCAGCCAACCAAGGTAATCGTGTTAAAGGCATAGGGATTCAATTTTCATCGAATGATTCTGCCGCTGTTAAAGAAAAGATAGATAAGTATTTAGCAGGCTTATTAGAGGGTAATACTCAGCCTACTTTTACTATGTAAAGGCTATAATTATATTATTATGTCGTATTTAGTTGATTCTCATTGCCATCTTGATTGTTTAAAGTTAGATGATAGCGAAAGCTTGGACAGTATACTAGAGCAAGCCAGAGCAAAAGGGATTAAACACTTTTTATCTATAGGTGTTAGTAAAGAAAACGCGGATACAGTATGTGCTATTGCTGAAGCATATTCTGATGTTCATTGTAGTGTGGGTATTCACCCCTTAGATTTACTGAATAAAGAACCTGTTACGTTAGATTGGTTATTACAAGTAATTGATCGCCCTAAAGTAGTTGCTATCGGTGAAACAGGGTTGGATTTATATTATCAACCAGAGACAGTTAAAGCACAGCAAGTTTCTTTTGAGCTTCATTTAGAGGCTGCTCGTTTAACAGGTAAACCTGTTGTTATTCATACCCGTCAAGCACGTTCATTGACAATTGATATTTTAAAACAAGCCAATCTTGATCAGGCAGGCGTTTTGCATTGTTTCACTGAAGATTGGGATATGGCTAAAAAAGCTTTAGACTTGGGGTATTATATTTCTTTCTCAGGTATTGTCACGTTTCGTAATGCGGATGCTTTAAGAGACGTTGCAAAAAAAGTTCCGGATGATCGCATATTGGTTGAAACAGATTCACCTTATTTAGCCCCAGTTCCTCATCGAGGACAATCTAATTTGCCGATTTATGTAAAAGATGTTGCTGAGTTTGTTGCTGAGTTAAGAGGGGTTTCTCTTGACGCGTTTGCAGAAAAGACGACAAATAATTTTTATCGCCTTTTTCCGCTAGCTAAGTCGATACCTTAATATCATTTTGTCAATTTAGTACAGCTGTCTTTATTGACCGTAAAATCCATGATCTGCTCATTATTAGGTGCCACATAATTATAGCGATATGAATAGCCGAGATCATTAATCATTTTACTCATGGATGAGCAAGCTATTCGCGTCATATTGGCTTCTACGTTGGCAGTATTTTTTAGTTGTGATAAATCATCTATTTTATAAAAGTAGGAAAATACTTTATTGTCATAATCGATATGAAGTAATGTCATCATTTCATCAACTTTGCGAGGCAGTTGGTTATTGATTTTGGTTGCCATTTGCTGCATC
Organism: uncultured Ventosimonas sp.; assembly: GCA_964395065.1. Taxonomy (GTDB): domain Bacteria; phylum Pseudomonadota; class Gammaproteobacteria; order Pseudomonadales; family Pseudomonadaceae; genus Entomomonas. Next base: position 508 of record CAYNAM010000057.1, on the reverse strand, counting down.
TGTTCATTAATTTGTTGTTCTGTTTGAGCTTCTTTTGCGATGGATACTGTAGAAATAGAGCTGGCCAGTGCAATGATTATAAATCTAGTAAAATTCTTCATAGGGGTGTCCTAAAGGTATAAGGAGTTTACCGTATATTATAAAGAAAAGATTAACGTTGATCAGCCTTTTTACTAACTTTATGAGTGGTGATTTGATCGTTGGGTAATTGAGAGGATCGATGGTTTTTAAAAATGTATCTAAAGGAGATAAGTAATTATCTCCTTTATGCCTCATTAGGCCGCTAAAATATTTTTCAGATCAGTTTCTGCATTACCTGTGGGGTGTAGTTTAAATTTTTCTACCATAATATTGATAAGGTTAGGTGTTAAAAATGCAGGCAGTGTTGGACCTGTATAGATATTTTTAATTCCTAACGAGAGTAATGTCAATAAAATGACAATGGCTTTTTGCTCAAACCATGAGAGGACAATTGTAAGGGGTAAGTCATTAACTTCACACTCCAGTA
>CAYNAM010000056.1:0-16665 GCA_964395065.1 uncultured Ventosimonas sp. | reverse complement strand
AGCAAACGTGCTGAAAAAGACTCAAGCACTTTTGATATCGACTTTCAAACAAAGATCGAACATGGCAATAGACGTCATATTATCGCAGGTGAATACAATAGAAAAAGTACAGATAAAAATGTGTCAACCAACAATTATTCAATCGATTATACCCTTGATCACTTTTTAACTAAACAATGGTTTTGGCAAACCAATGGTTATTTTAAACTCGATCACGTTGAAGATCTTCGTAAGCAATATACACTGGGTACAGGTCCAGGTTACCAATTTTGGGATGACAGCCTAGGTGCATTCTCTATGTCCTCACTTATCAATCTATCTCGTTATGAATACAAGTCAGAAGACAATAAAAACTTTGGTGCTTATGGCATACGCTGGGACTATAATCGCTATTTATGGGGTAAAGATATAGAGTTATTTACCACAGGCAATGCTACAAAACCATTTAATAACAATGTTGCTAGATACACATTAGATGCTGATGTAGGAATACGCTACAAACTCACTGATTGGGCCTCTTTAAACTTTAAAATTAATAGAAATATTGTTGATGGATCCAGTGATGCTAATGTCAATGAAACACGTTATATTTTAGGTTTTGGAGTTAACTGGTAAAAGTACGAGCTAGCGTATAACGCTAGCTCTAAGCTTAGGTGCGTAATTGTTTTAAAATATTAATAACTAATTGTGCGGAGTTTTTAGCGGCTACGGTTAAAAAACTATAAAAATCAAGGTTATTACTAGGATTATCGACCAAGTCAGAAATAGCTCTAACCACCACAAAAGGACAGTTATATAAATAGCAAGTATGCCCAATAGCCGCCGCCTCCATATCAACTGCTAATACAGAGGTAAAGTGACTACGCACTAAAGCAATAGATTGCGCTTCAGACATAAAAAAATCGCCTGTGCACACTAAACCAACCAATGCTTTATGATCAACAACACTTTTTGCAGCCTGCTTAGCCAACTCAACCAACTGTTCATCAGCCTTAAATGCAGCAGGTAAGTTGGGTACCTGACCATATTCACAACCAATCATTGACACATCAACATCATGGTAACGAACTTCTGTAGAAATAACGATATCACCTACAGCAAGTCGATGATCAAAGCCACCTGCAGAACCAATATTAATTAAATAGTCAGGGCTAAAATGCTCCAATACAAAAGTCGTTGATATGGCTGCACCAACTTTACCAATACCTGATTGAAAAACCACTACTTCATAACCACATAACTTACCCAAATAGTAGACACTATTTAATGCTTCATATTTGATGGGTTTTGTTAGGTGAATAGCTAAAGCATCCACTTCTTCACTCATAGCACCAATGATGGCTATATCAACTTTTCTTTTATTGCACATGTCTAATCTATATACCTAGTGGTTGCTCTTCACCACCTAATGCTTCAAGCAGAGAAGGCAAGAACTCAGAAAATGTCATCATCATTAATAAAAAGGTTGCATCAAATTGGCTAGCCTCATCATCCCCCCCCTCTTTGTCAGCCTCATCAAGTAGCAAGTCTTCAAACTTAATGCGCTTTATAGCTAGTTTATCATCTAAAACAAATGATAACTTGTCTTGCCACATTAACGCTAACTGTGTAATGACCTTACCAGACTTCAAATGTGTTTGAATCTCATCACTGCTTAAATCTTGGCGTTTACAACGTATAATACCACCCTCTTCAAACGTATCACGTAACTCACAATCCTCTAACACATGAAAACCGTTAGAGGCCTTTTGGTTTTTAACCCAATCAGTTAGCGTTGCACTTGGTGCAATTTTTACACTTATAGGTCTTAATGGTAAACTACCTAGAGCCTCACGAAGCGTGGATAATAGTTCTTCTGCTTTTGCTGTGCTTGTCGTATCAACAAAAATCAATCCCAATGCAGGGGCTATTGCTGCATAAGTTACTTTTTTACGACTAAAAGCTCTGGGTAATAAATCTTGTATTACCTCATCTTTTAATTGATCTTTTTCTTTTTTATAAACTTTGCGAGCATCTCGTGCTTCTATAATATCGACTTTATCCTGCAAGGCTTCTTTAACAACGCTAGCAGGTAAAATTCGCTCTTCTTTACGTGCGGCAATGAGATAAAAATTTTGACTTGCATGTGTTAGAGAAGCATCTTCTGATTTACCAAAAGGTGCAATAAAACCATAGGTAGATAATTCTTGAAAAGTACAAGGCTTGGCCAGCTTTGTTTCAAGTGCTTTTATTAGTGTTTCTTCATTGAAAGAAACGGGCTGTGTTAAACGATAAACTAATAAATTACGGAACCACATAAATAAAAACTCTTTTAAAAAAGGTAAAACATGTCAATAAAAACATTGACTCTATAGATAACTTATTTTTTATTGCTCATTTCTTGGGATTTAGTCATTGCTGATCTTGCAGCATCAATGATCGCTGCTCTAAAACCTTTTCGCTCTAGCTCGCAAACAGCTTCTATGGTTGTTCCACCAGCTGAACAAATCATATCTTTTAATATGCCTGGATGAGTGCCTGTTTCAAGCATCATTTTAGCAGATCCTAACACGCTTTGTGCAGCAAAAGTATAGGCTTGCTCTCTTGGCATGCCACCTTGTACTGCCGCATCAGCTAAGGCTTCAATAAACATAAAAACATAAGCTGGGGAAGATCCACTCACACCAACTACTGCATGAATTAAATCTTCTGATACAATCTGAGCTTTACCCAAACTATTAAAAATAGCTTTAATATCATCAAGATCAGTTTCTTTTACTTTTGTATTGGGTGTAATTGAACTAACGCCTTCCCCTACTATAGAAGGCAAATTAGGCATTATTCTGATAATCTTTTTATCTACGCCTAATATAGCCTCTAAACTGGCTAAAGTAACGCCCGCTGCAATTGAAACAATCACTGTATTTTTTTTTATAAAAGGCAATGCCTCTAACAATACCTTAGCAACAACTTTAGGTTTAACTGCTACAATTAAAATATCGCTAGCAATGGTTAGCTTTTCAATATTAATAGCTGCATTAATACCGAATTTTTCAGCAGTCGCCTGCGTTTTATACTGATGCTGACTAACCACATAAATCTGACTTGCTTTGACTATTGATTTATCTATGAGTCCTCCAATAATAGCACTCCCCATATTCCCAGCACCAATAAAACCAATATTCTTGTCCATCTTTAAACCCTTTTAATAAGTTACTTAATATTACTATATCATAGGCCCAAATCATCAATTAATGTTTTAATACTGGGAGAGTTTTAGAAAGAAAAAAGGCTATTCTATGAATAGCCTTTTTATCTTTCACTCCCATCTCCATTCTATAAAGGAATGCCTAAGCGTTGAGCCACCTCAATATAACCTTCAACAACACCCCCCAGCCCCTGACGGAAACGATCTTTATCGAGCTTTTTACGCGTCTCTTTATCCCAAAGTCTTGAACCATCTGGACTAAATTCATCACCTAAAACAATTTCACCATGGTATAAACCAAATTCAAGCTTGAAATCTACTAATAATAAGCCTGCTTTATCAAACAACTTCGTTAAAATATCATTTACTTGAAAAGTCAGCTCACGCATACGATTCAACTGTTCTTGAGTGGCCCATCCAAAAGCAACAGCAATACTTTCATTAATCACTGGGTCGTGTAACTTATCATTTTTTAGGAACAACTCAAAGACAGGAGGAGTCAGTTTAGTGCCCTCTTTAGCTTCTAAACGTCTCACTAAACCACCTGCTGCATAATTACGTATGACACACTCAAGGGGAATCATTTTTAACTTTTTAACAACAGACTCATTAGTTGATAATAATGTGTCGAACTGTGTTGGAATTCCAGCTTCCTCAAGTTTTTGCATAATAAACGCATTAAAACGATTATTGATCTCGCCTTTACGATCCAACTGCTCTATTTTCTCCCCATCTTTCATTGATGTATCATTACGAAAATAAAGAATTAAACGGTCTTCATCACTTGTTGCAAATACTGATTTTGCTTTACCTCGGTAAAGTTCTTCACGCTTTTCCATCTAATTACACTCTTGTTTAAAGCCTATAGTAGGTTTAGTTCATGTTATCTTGTAGTAGTTTAAGGATAGACTCAGCTTTTTCAGGAGAAACTACTGTGTCATTACTTACTCCTTCTACTCTAACACTCATTGCATTGTCAATCGGTATAACTTTTATAATATAACGCTCTGCACTGGCTTCTCGTTTAGCCTCTGAGGAAAATAAACGAGTAAAGAACCCTGGTTTTGAATTACCATCCGCTTTCTCAGACAAGTTGATATAATAAACTCTTTCACTACGATCCATATCATCAACTTTAATATTTGCTTTATTGATTGCTTGCTCTACTTGTGACCAAACTAAATCAAGATCCCCATTCATCACTAAGAAAGGAACACCCTTTGTATCACGATTAAAAAGCGCTTTTTTCTGAGCAGAAACAGCTGGTTGTTGTGATGCATCAGATAAAGAAAGCACATTGTCTGATGCTTGAGAATTTGACAGATTAGCCATTAACTCATCTAGTAAAATAGCCTCCACAACCGAACTTTGTGATTTACTTGGCCATTCAGTTTCTGCAATACTGCCTTCTGGACGAACCATAACAAGAGTATAAAGCTCGCTCGTATTAGCTCTTGCCCCAGGATCAACTCGTACACGCACACGCAATTCTTGATTGGCTAGAGATGAATCCATTGCCAACAAGCGACTATTTAACGTATTAGCTAATATGTTTGTTTTAGTCCAACTTGTTGTAAACTCACCCATTACAGGGCGAGCGGTATCAATATGAAACCCGGCCTGTCTAAAATATTGTAATGCCTGCTCATATGCTGGCATTACCATCTGCTGAGCAATAATCCATTGATTACCTTGGTTACGCTGTAAACTAAATGAGCTATTGGTATTAGCTTCCTGCAGAGGCAATGGCCTAGGCACTTCATAACGCTTAGTTGTTGTTGGGTTAGGAATATTATTCGGGATTGGATAAAGAGGATCAAATGGTCTCGTATTTTTTTGTAAATTAGCTGGAATAACAATCATCGGCTCTTGCTTCGCCTCTAAATAATCATTTGAGCGATCACGAAAGTAACCTTTTTCACCCCATAGCCAACCACAACCGCTGACAGTTGAAATCACTACAGCAATCACTGAAAATTTAGCCAGTTGTCTCATGGCATTAGACTCCTTTAATATTTCTTTGTCATGCTAGAGACATGGACTTTCATATTATTTATCATAAAATACTTAATTATAAAACGCCTGCGCAACGTAAAGCATGACGAACCTGTTCATGATACTGCTCACTTAACATGGTTAATGGCAAACGTATACCCTCTGGAATCATCCCCATCTCATATAATGCCCATTTTACAGGAATAGGGTTCGCTTCGACAAATAACATTCTATTTAATTCTGCCAATGAGCTATTTATTTCTTGTGCTTTAACGCTATCACCTGATAATGCAGCCGAACATAATTGGCTCATCTCTCTAGGTGCAACGTTGGCTGTTACTGAAATATTACCTTTTGCTCCTGATAAAATTAAATCAAGCGCCGTTGCATCATCACCAGAATATACAGCGAAATCCTTGCTGACCATTTTTAATAGCTCACGGCCTCTAGCGATATCCCCTGTCGCATCTTTAATACCCACAATATTACTTATTGTAGATAAACGTACAACGGTCTCATTTTTCATATCACACACAGTACGCCCAGGCACGTTATATAGAATCTGAGGAATATCAACTGATTCAGCTATAGCTTTAAAATGTTGAAACAACCCTTCTTGCGTAGGCTTATTGTAATAAGGTACGACCAGTAAACACGCATCAGCACCAACGCTTTTTGCCGCCTTAGTCCAAGTGATAGCTTCTTTGGTCGAGTTACCGCCTGTTCCTGCTATCACAGGTATACGGCCAGCAACCTGCTTCACAACATGTTCAATGACCTTTAAATGCTCAGTATCAAACTCTAGGGTTGGTGACTCACCAGAGGTACCAACTGCCACAATAGCATGCGTACCTGAGTTTAAATGAAAATCCACTAATCGACTAAGGCATTCCCAATCAATATTCCCAGTACGATCCATAGGGGTTACAAGCGCAACAATACTACCTGTGATCATTTGAAAGTTCCTAAAATCTTGTAATAAAGGATGAATACTACTGCCTATACATTTTTTTGTACACAATTTAATGTTTGGTATTTTACGATATTATCGATTATTTGACTATGTCTGTTCATATAATCCTTAAAAATCAATGTATTCATTTTAATGATCTATAAACTTTAGTATTATTTTTAATCATCTAAAAAAATATTATGATCTATGGGAGATGGGTTAGGCATTTTGTTCATTTAAAAAAATTAACAATTGCAATTAAATCTATCTTATAATAAAAAACTGATTCGTACTTTATAAATGAACCTATATGGGAGCTGTACTTATTGTGCAGGAAATATAAGGGTCTCAGATCATAAGGAAAATGTTATGCTACATGGCAAAGTAAAGTGGTTCAATAATACCAAAGGTTATGGTTTTATTTCTTCAGAGACACACAATGAAGATTTATTTGTTCATTATTCTTCAATTCAATTAGAGGGGTATAAAACATTAAAAGCCGGGCAAAATGTTCTTTTTGAAATAGAAGAAGGTGGTAAAGGATTACACGCAAAAAATATAATCCTCGACCAAACTCAAACAACTTCTAACAGCGCATCCAATAGTCAATAATCCTATTTAATACAAGGTATGGGCTATCTCAGCTCATACCTTAATATTATTTATACCAATAGTTAGCAATATACCCTTTATTACTTAAACTTTACCGTGTGAATTAATGTACGGCTATCATTTAAATAGCTATGGATTGCTTTAATAACAAATTTTGATTTTTGCTCTGAATAGCCCCATAAAAAACTACCTATCAAATAGGCTAATGCTACCTCTTCCCAGCTGTTATAAGCCATCTGCACTTGTTTTTTTATTGCGCCAGCATAACGAACAAATTCCCTTCGCTCTATTAAGTTAACCTGCGTGACATAACGAGTTAAGTTAACTAAACAAACAGCATCCCAAGCAACCAGATCATTAATATGACGATAATCGCCTATTTTTTCAATCTCTTTGCACCAATGGCTAGCATCTTTTAATAACTTAAATAACTCTTCATTTTTCTTAGAGCCGCTCTTGGGTACTCGATCTAAATCCAGCTCTTTTCTAGCTATCGCACGTAAATCTTCTTTTGTTCTAGTTTGATACCAATCCAATGAAAATAATAATGAAAACTTAGATAATGTTTTGACCAGTATATTAGAGTTATTAAAAAAGTTAAAAAACCGCTTTATCATGTCAAAACGCTTCATATGAAGCTTTCTTTTTTCACCCATCACTAAACGCAATGCTGCCCCCTCAAAAACGGCACGATCGCTATCAATTAACCATCTTTTTCTAAGCGTCTCTCTTATATCTTTATTATTACGTCCAGTGTCAATAACATTGACATAATCTCCTGACAAACTAGAAAACATCCCACCTAAAGCGATGAGCCATTTTTCATCTTCTGTCATAGGTATTTCTGTCTGACTTGCAAATTGCAAGTTGATATTATTACCTGTTTGATAAAACTCTTCGGTTTCCATTAAATAACCCATCCTATTTAATTACTACAACTAGATAAACTCTAGCAATATTAAATCACTGTTTAAAAGTAACTGCTGATAGTTAACTTACTAAAAAGTAGGCAATATTACGCCTAAAAAAATAAAAATTAAAGCTCCCTTTTAACTTCTTGAAACAATTGCCTGCTAAAGCAATTAGGATACAAACAAGGTCACCCACTGGCTTTTAATAAGACTTAATATTAAACTACATCGTAGCCTATGAGGATATTAACACCATGACTGAAAGTAAAATACTAGACTTTATTGAAAAGAAACAAAGACACATCCATAATATCCATGAAAAAAAACTTAAGGAAGTACATCAAGCTTTTGAAAAGGCTTTTCCCTTAAGCAAAAAAACAAAAAAAACAAAAAAATAGTAACAAAAAAAATTTAGAAACTAGCGTCAATGATGGCATTAACCGCTAGTTTTTTATCCAATAATTAAATACTAATACAAAGGTATTTAATTTCTAAATAATCTTCAATGCCATACTTAGACCCTTCACGCCCTAGCCCTGAAGCCTTGACGCCTCCAAATGGTGCCATTTCATTTGAGATTAGACCTGTATTTATCCCAACCATCCCATATTCTAACGCTTCAGATACACGAATAACGCGTGATAAATCTTTAGAATAGAAATAAGAGGCTAAACCAAACTCAGTATCATTAGCATAACCTATAACTTCTTCATCAGTTTTAAAACAAAAAACAGGCGCTAGAGGCCCAAAGGTTTCCTCTTTAGATACGATAGCTGTCGTTGGAACATGCGCCAAAATAGTTGGCTCAAAGAAATTACCTCCTAGAGACTTACCTCCCGCAACAACCTTAGCTCCCTTGCTGAGTGCATCATCAATATGTTCTTTTACCTTTTCAACTGCTTTGGCATCAATCATTGGGCCTGTTGTTACATCTACCTCTACTCCATTACCAACCTTTAATTTAGCAACCGCCGCTTTAAACTTTTCAAGAAAAGCATCGTATACACTCGCTTGTACATAAAGTCGATTAGCACATACGCAGGTTTGACCAGAGTTACGGAATTTAGAGATCATTGCCCCCTCAACCGCCGCATCTAGATCAGCATCATCAAACACAATAAAAGGTGCATTTCCCCCCAACTCCATGGATACTTTTTTAATATCTTTAGCACACTCAACCATTAGGTCACGACCTATTTCGGTAGAACCTGTAAAAGAGAGCTTACGGATAATAGGATTTCCTGTTAGCTCACTACCAATTTCACCCGCTGACCCCGTCACTACACTCAAAACACCCGCAGGAACACCTGCACGTTCTGCCAACTCCACAAGAGCCAATGCAGAATAGGGGGTGGCACTAGCAGGCTTGATAATCATTGTACAACCTGCTGCCAATGCAGGTCCTGCCTTACGTGTAATCATAGCATTAGGGAAGTTCCAAGGAGTAATGGCTGCCGTAACACCTATCGGTTGTTTTATAACAACTATACGCTTATCAGTCATGTGTCCCGGAATCACATCTCCATAAACTCTTTTCGCCTCCTCTGAGAACCAATCTAAGTACGAAGCGCCATACACAATTTCCCCTTTGGCCTCCGCAAGAGGTTTTCCTTGCTCAGTGGTCAAGATAAGTGCCAAATCATCTTGATGCTCGATTAATAAATCGTACCAACGCCGAATAATTGCTGAACGTTCCTTCGCTGTTTTAGCTCTCCAAGCGGGTAATGCTTTATTTGCTGCCTCTATAGCACGCTTAGTTTCAGCAGCACCCATCCTAGGTACAGTACCAATGACTTTCCCCGTTGCAGGATTCGTTACATCAATTGTTTTACCATTATCTGCATCTTGCCATTTGCCATCAAAATAAGCCTTCTGGCGAAACAAATTAGCATCTTTTAATTGCATATTATTCTCCATTATTTTTGTGTCGTATTATTGACTATTGACAGCAAGATACTGCAAGAGTTTATAAATAGATGTAAAAAAGCATATCGTAGTTCGAATAATTAAAAAGGACAATACTTATTTAGGCCCATACCAATAAAATAGGCATAATAACTATTATGCTATATAATTATTTTTATTGGTAAATTTTTCCTTGGTACTTTAACCATCCACCCTGATGTCTACCACGAGGGTCATGATGGGTCCAATGCAACACACCACCTTTATTATTCCAGACATATTCACCATAGAACTCAAGGATATCCCCCACTCTCAAATTCTCAATACGAGGGGCTAAATCAATATTATGAGCAATTAATAATGTCTGATTTGGGTTGACCTTGAGTAATATTCTCTGATGATGACTACCATCTAGATCATCTTTTAATAATTTAATAATTGTCCCTTGCCCCTTGATCTGTACCTTAGCTATCCGACTATTATAAGCTCTCAATAATTCAGGATTACTTACCGAGTTACTTAGCGTTACCTGTTGTGCTGCGACAGGTTGAGAGGATGATGACGAAGGCTCAAAATAAAACTGCCAAATAACTACAAGCAGAATAACTACGGGGAGAGGTAATGTGGATAAATACTTTTTCACTGACAACTTAAAATTCTCTTTCATAACAATAAAAACCCCTACCATGAGAGGTTTATAATAATAAAATTTATACCATAGCCATTTTTGGCAATGATCCTTCAATACCTAATGCTCTGCGAATAAAAATCGCTTTGACCTCTGGTAATTGATCAACCACCTTAAGCCCAGCATTACGTAACCAACGTAAAGGTAATGGGTCAGCTTGAAATAAACGCTCAAAAGTTTCCATTGCAGCCATCATCCCTAAATTATGAGGCATTCTATTGCGTTCAAAACGAGTTAGCGTTTTTGCACTGCTAAAATCATCACTCGTTAACAAGGCATTGAGGATTGTTTCTGCTAACACAGCCGCATCCATAAACCCAAGATTCACACCTTGTCCAGCAAGAGGATGTATAACATGTGCAGCATCGCCCACAAGCACCAATCCCTGTTGGACATAGCGTTTTGCATGTCGCTGACGTAAAGGAATACAAACACGAGCATCAGCATGCACTACTTTACCCAGTTTGTACTCAAAGCTTTCTGATAGTTTTTTACAAAATGCAGCATCATCCAATGCCATGACCTGCTCAGCTTTTGCTGGAGGTAAAGACCAAACGATAGAGCACCAATACTCATCATCATTTAAAGATAAAGGTAAAAAGGCTAATGGTCCATCATCAGTAAAACGTTGCCATGCTGTTTTTTTATGAGGTAACTCACACTGAACACTGGTGACGATAGCATGATGAAAATAATCCCACTCACGTGTTTCTATACCAGCGAGAGCCCTCACTTGTGAACACGCACCATCGGCACCAACAACTAACTGAGCTTTAATTTCTGTGTTGTCTTTTAAACCAATACACCAACCATCCGCTAAACGTTCTAAACGTTCTAACGATGTATTGGGTAGCAATTGAATCGACTCACTCGCCCGCTCCAACTGTTCTAACAAAGCATCTTGAATGGCTCTATTCTCAACAATATACCCAAGAATAGATTGATGAACACTCGCCGCAGAAAAATCAATACTACCTGTACCAGAACCATCCCATACATGCATATCAGTATAGGGAGATACTCTTCTTGCTAAAACACCACGCCAAGCATTGACATGCTGTAATACTCGCTGACTGGCTAAAGAAATAGCACTCACTCTAGGTTCAAAAGGCGTTTCTGGTTCAAATGTTTTATATGATTTTTCATGATGATCTAATACAACAATACTTAATCCAGAATCTTTTAATGCTAAAGCCAATGTGCTTCCTACCATTCCGGCGCCGACAATGACAATATCTGCTTGCATTACTTTTCCTCTACCTAAACCTGTTATAGATTACTATGATACTTTCAAAACCAAAGAATTAAAATCAATTGATTAAGAAATTTTAGTTACTCACCGCTATTTATTAATATATATCATGCTCTAAGTATTAAGATTTTTTATCATTAAATTTATCTGTGTTATTATAAAAAAAGGGGACGGCCTCTTACTTTCCAATCACTCAGGACGACCTGAATTAATACTGAGATAAATTATGGCTTGGTTTGCTTTATTAATGGCAGGGCTTCTAGAGGTTGTTTGGTCTTACTCAATGAAACTTTCAAACGGTTTTAGAGCTCCTATCCCAACAGTAATCACAATTATTGCGATGATAATTAGTTTTACTCTATTGGCTTACGCTATGCGTAGTTTACCCTTAGGCACAGCTTATATTGTATGGACAGGTATTGGTGCCGTAGGCGCATTTCTTATAGGTTTTATTTTTTTACATGAACCTATGAGCTGGATCCGCATTCTTGCTGCATGCTTCATTATCACAGGTATGGTCTTAATGAAACTTACAACGCATGCCTAATTAACTAGATAGAGCGCTAATCACTAGCGCTCTTTTTTTTCGTTTCACTTTTATGACGTCGTTCAGACTGAACAATTCGCTTCTGATCTCGCTCTAACTCATCCAACACCTTGCGAACATAATTAATATGATCTCCTGCTATTGTTTTGGCCAAATCTGCATTTCCTGAAAGAATAGCCTCATATAATGCAGTATGCTGCTCCATTAGTTGATCTCGCGTTTGCCTACTGCCGGCATAGAGGCAAAAAATACTGGAAGTAATGTTCTGCTTTACCAAGTCAAATAGCATGCGCATAATTTGGAGTAGTGCCATATTGTGGCTTGCCTCAGCAATCGCCAAATGGAAACCAGCATCTGCTTCCGCCTCTTGATTTTTTGTTGATTGCTTATCTAAATAACAAGCTTTCATCACATTAAACTGCTGTACCAAGTTTTCTAAATCTAGCTTGTTAGCGCGTAGTGCCGCATAGTAAGCACAGGAAGCCTCTAACGTATGCCTAAATTCTAATAAATCACGCTGTGCTTCAGGATAATCGCCATATAAACTCAAAATAGGGTCACGAAATAGTTGGCCAACACTTTCAATCACAAAATTCCCTCCCCCTTGTTTACTTATTATTAATCCCTTTGCCACCATTTTTTTTAATGCCTCTCGCACAGAGGGGCGTGAAACACCAAAATCCTCAGCTAATTTACGCTCTGCAGGTAAGCGGCTCCCTGGTTTCAAAACCCCTTCTAAAATCAAGTGTTCTAACTGTTCTACAATATCGTCTGAAACCTTTTTACTTCGTATCAATTGCTGTACCATTAACATTCTACTCTGCGCTACTAAACTATAGCTTAAATAATAATTTACTGAATAAGAATCTCAAAAGAATTGTTGAAAATATATTAATAAACATTTAACCTAAACATATCAAAATAAAATTGGTATGACCAATTAACCAAAAATAACAAACAATCGCTTTATCTTTTATAATAAACATAAGTAAAGAGGCAACAAACCTATGCAAGCTTGGCAACATCTTTATGACCCATTTAATAACATTTACTTATCTGCTCTTGTAGCAACAATCCCCGTTATATTTTTCTTTTTAGCACTGACCGTTTTACGATTAAAGGGACATATCGCCGGTGCTATCACCTTAATTCTTTCAATGGCTATTGCTATTTTCGCTTTTGCAATGCCTGTTAAAATGGCATTATTATCTGCAATGCACGGCTTTCTTTACGGATTATGGCCTATCGCATGGATTATCATTGGTGCGGTTTTTTTATACAAACTGACTGTAAAAAGTGGTCAGTTTGATATTATTCGTGACTCTATTGTTTACATTACAGACGATAAACGCCTACAAGTCTTATTAATTGGCTTTTGCTTTGGCGGATTTCTTGAAGGGGCTGCTGGATTCGGTGCTCCCGTTGCTATTACCGCAGCATTACTGGCAGGCTTAGGCTTTAATCCAGTTTATGCCGCGGGACTTTGCTTAATTGCTAATACTGCCCCTGTTGCCTTTGGTGCATTAGGTATTCCCATTACAGTTGCTGGCTCCGTTAGTGGTATAGATGCCAATAGCATTGGAGCTATGACCAGTCGCCAACTATGTCTTTTAGCAGCTTTCGTACCTTTATGGATCGTTTTCATTATGGATGGTATCAAAGGCGTAAAAGAAACCCTCCCCGCCACACTTGTAACGGGCATTAGTTTTTCAGCAGTACAATATATTACAGCACATTACATCAGCTACCAACTCGCGGGAATAACTTCAGCCTTAATTAGCATGCTTTGCTTAACCATGCTTTTAAAAGTATGGCAACCAAAGACAAGTCAAAACTTACAAATAAATGGTGATGGTACTGCCAGTGTTTCTCATACCCCAGAAGAAAAGAAACCATTAAACTACACCGTTAAACAAATTTTACTAGCATGGTCTCCTTTTATTATCTTAACCATTATGGTAAGTGTTTGGACACTGAAAACAATTAAAGATGCTCTCAGTGTCTTTAGCTTGCAATTTATCTTTGATGGCATTCAGATCATCAAGGCAGCACCGGTTGCCACAGGTGCAAAAGATGATTTTATAAAAAATATCTTTATGCTTGATATTATCGCTGCAACAGGTACAGCTATTTTTATTGCGGCAATCATTTCTGTTTTTATTCTTAAAGTTAAACCCAAGTTAGCCTTATGCACACTTTGGGACACATTAAAAGAATTAAAATGGTCTATTTTTTCAATTGGTATGGTTTTAGCCTTTGCCTTCGTTACCAATAACTCAGGCATGTCTGTGACCATGGCTCTAGTTCTAGCGGGTACAGGTCTAGCCTTTCCATTTTTCTCTCCTTTCCTAGGTTGGCTAGGGGTGTTTTTAACAGGATCAGATACCTCTGCTAATGCCCTATTTAGCTCATTACAAGCTAATACAGCAAATCAACTCGATTTATCCAGTACTCTCATGGTAGCCGCTAATAGCAGTGGTGGCGTAACGGGTAAAATGATCTCACCTCAATCAATTGCTGTTGCCTGTGCCGCAACAAATCAAGTAGGAAAAGAGTCTGATCTATTTCGTTTTACTGTAAAACACAGTTTATTTTTTGCAGTCATCGTTGGTCTTATTAACCTCGTCATGTGTTATGTAACACCATGGATGATTTATAGCTAATAATTTTAAAAGGGTAAATATTTTACCCTTTATCATAATAATACTTAATGAAGTGAGATATAGCCTTATGAGTGATTTATTTTATGATGCTGCTCCTAATGCAACACGAATAGCACCTCCCCGCCTTGAACCACGCCAATACCCTGATAAAAAGCCAACGGATGTTTATTTATTTGGTACCTGTGTCATTGATATCATGTTCCCCGATGCTGGGTTCGATGCTATTCGTCTACTTGAGCGTGAAGGAATTACGGTACATTACCCTCAAAAGCAAGGTTGCTGCGGTCAACCTGCTTACTCATCTGGCTACATTGAACAAGCTAAAGAAGTGGCTAAGGCACAAATCGCCCTGTTCGAAAATGATTGGCCTGTTGTTGTACCTTCAGGTTCTTGCGCTGGGATGATGCGACTACATTACAAAGAACTCTTTCATGATGAGCCCGAAGTACTAACTAAAGTCAATGCGCTTAGCGAGCGCATTTATGAGTTAGGTGAGTTTTTACTCTATGTCAGTAAAATACAGTTAAAAGATCAAGGTCAAAAAACTAAAATTGCCTTGCATACTTCCTGTGCAGCTAGACGTGAAATGAACACTCATTTACATGTTCGCCAACTACTCGATCAACTTGAAAATGTTGAACGCATTGATCATGATCATGAGAGTGAGTGTTGTGGTTTTGGTGGTACATTCTCTGTAAAAATGGCTGATATTTCTGGTGCAATGGTACTTGATAAAACCAAAGCACTAAAAGAAACTGGAGTCGATCAAGTCGTTAGCGCTGATTGTGGTTGCTTAATGAACATTAATGGTTCTTTTGAAAAACAAAATGAGTCGTTAAGAGGCCAACATTTAGCCACATTCCTTTGGTTAAGAACTGGAGGTGCAAGTCATGAGTAGTAATAAGCAACCTCGTATCCCTGTGTTTGATGCATTGAGTCAACATTTCAAAGAAAACGCCCACATGGCATTGCGTAATAAACAACTACGCCACAATATGCGCACAGCCATGGACTCACTTATCACTAAGCGACTAGTCTCAATGCCTGACGAAAATGAGAGAGAGAATTTACGAGAACTAGGTAATCATGTCCGAGCGCGTGCTTTATCAAAACTACCTGAATTACTTGAAAAGCTAGAAGCCAATTTAACAAAACGTGGTGTGCAGGTACATTGGGCAGAAACAACTGATGAGGCGAACCAAATTATTCTTGATATAGCCAAACAACATCAAGCAAAATTATTTATCAAAGGTAAATCCATGGTCAGCGAAGAGTTGAACATGAATCACTTCCTAAAAAAACAAGGTATTGAAGCGCTTGAATCAGACATGGGTGAATACATTATTCAACTTGACTATGAAAGGCCCTCTCATATCATCATGCCTGCAATCCATAAAAATGCTAAACAAGTAGGTCAACTCTTTGAAAATAAATTACAAACCCCCTACACTGATGATGTTGACACATTGATTCAAACGGGGCGCAAAGTATTACGTAATAAATTTTTTGAAGCCGATATTGGTATTTCCGGCGTTAATTTTGCTGTGGCTGAAACAGGCTCATTATTCTTAGTTGAGAACGAGGGCAATGGTAGAATGTCCACCACTGTTCCCCCTGTTCATATTGCCATCACAGGTATTGAGAAAGTAGTTGAAAACTTACGCGACACTGTGCCACTGGTTTCGTTATTAACACGTTCGGCATTAGGGCAAGCTATTACCACTTATGTCAATCTGATTTCTGGCCCTCGCAAAGCAGACGAGCTTGATGGCCCTGAAGAAGTACATCTAGTCTTATTAGATAATGGCCGTACTCAAGCCTTCGCTGATGCACAACTAAGACAAACTCTCAACTGTATCCGCTGCGGTGCTTGTATGAATCATTGCCCTGTTTATACGCGTATTGGCGGACAGGCTTATGGCACTGTTTACCCAGGTCCTATTGGTAAAATTA
>CAYNAM010000055.1:0-16709 GCA_964395065.1 uncultured Ventosimonas sp. | reverse complement strand
AAAATTTAATACAGCACTAACGCATGAATATAACTTACTTAGTTTACTGGCTCGTCCTGAGGTAGATTTTAAATCACTGATGGAAACGGTCGGTATTGATGATATTGATGACCAAGTTGCAGAGCAATTAGAAATTCAAACGAAGTATTCAGGTTATATTAACAGGCAATATGAAGAGATAGAGCGGTTGCGTGACAGTGAGAATGTTATGTTGCCAGATAGCCTTGATTATACTGCTATCTCTGGGCTTTCGAAAGAAATTCAGCAAAAATTAATGAATGTAAAGCCTCAAACATTAGGACAAGCTTCTAGAATACCTGGTGTCACGCCTGCTGCTGTTTCATTACTCATGGTTTATTTAAAGAAACATAATATGAGTCGCCAATTGGAGAAGCACTGATGGCGTTGGTTACTCAGCAACAAGCTAATATTTTAGCTAATGGCATAAAACAGTTGAATATAGTTGTTTCAACTGAACAGCAACAGCTACTATTGAGTTATTTAGAATTATTAGCAAAATGGAATAAAGCATATAATTTAACGGCTATCCGAGATGTTAACCAAATGGTATCACGGCACTTATTGGATAGTTTAAGCATTGTTCCTTATGTTAAGGGTGAGTGTTGGTTAGATGTGGGGAGTGGTGGCGGTATGCCCGGTATTCCATTAGCCATTCTATTTCCTGATATGCAGTTTGTTTTATTGGACAGTAATGGTAAAAAAACAAGATTTTTAACTCAAGTGATTCTTGAGCTAAAATTGGCTAATGCTAAAGTTGTTAATGAGCGTGTCGAATCGTTTCACGTGAAACAACCTTTTTCCGGTATTGTATCAAGAGCGTTTAGCTCAATAGAGGACTTTGTTACGTTGACTAAGCATTTAGCTAATGAGAGCACAAGATGGTTTGCAATGAAAGGTATTTACCCTGATGATGAGTTGCAAGCACTTCCTGAAAACTTTAAAGTAGAAGCAAATTATTCGTTGACGGTGCCAAATTGTGAAGGGCAACGTCATTTGCTGATTATTCAATATCACCCATAAAAGGTAAGTGAATGGCTAAGGTTATTGCAATTGTTAACCAAAAAGGGGGTGTAGGTAAAACAACTACCTGCATTAATCTGGCCGCTTCCTTGGTGGCATCTAGAAAACATGTGTTACTTGTAGATCTTGATCCACAAGGTAATGCAACAACAGGCAGTGGCGTTGATAAACTAACCTTGGAGCGTTCTATTTATGATGTGCTTGTTGGTGATTGTAGCTTTGTAGATGCTATGTTTTTTTCAGAGCAGGCAGGTTACCAGTTACTTCCTGCCAATAGGGATTTGACGGCTGCTGAAGTGGAGTTGTTAGAGGTAAGCTCCAAAGAAAACCGTCTTCGTGAGGCGTTGGCGCCTATTCGTGATAATTATGATTTTATTTTAATAGACTGTCCGCCCTCATTATCCATGTTGACAGTTAATGCATTAGTTGCTGCCGATGGCGTTATGATTCCTATGCAATGTGAGTATTACGCTTTAGAGGGTTTAACTGATTTACTAAATACTGTTGAGCGAATAAGTCAGTCTCTCAACCCTACGCTATATATTGAAGGGTTGGTACGGACAATGTATGATTCAAGAATGAGTCTCACTAATGATGTGTCCGTTCAATTAGCTGAGCATTTTGGGGATAAACTTTATGAAACGGTTATTCCGCGTAATATTCGCCTAGCAGAAGCTCCGAGTTTTGGATTGCCTGCACTGGTGTATGATAAGCAGTCGAAAGGTGCTGAGGCCTATTTAGCTTTAGCAAAAGAATTAATTAGAAGACAACGTAAAACAAAACCATA
Source organism: uncultured Ventosimonas sp. (assembly GCA_964395065.1). Taxonomy (GTDB): domain Bacteria; phylum Pseudomonadota; class Gammaproteobacteria; order Pseudomonadales; family Pseudomonadaceae; genus Entomomonas. The sequence continues at coordinate 14,881 of CAYNAM010000055.1, read as the reverse complement.
AGGAACGACAAAAACATGGCTGTAAAGAAAAGAGGTCTAGGCCGAGGGTTAGATGCGTTACTTGGGGGTAACGCAGCATCGATTATTCCGGATCAAACAGCTACTGTAGCTCAGAGTGAGTTACAACAGTTGCCTCTTGATATTATTCAGCGTGGAAAATATCAGCCTCGTCGTGATATAGATCCTCAAAGTCTTGAGGAGCTAGCCAACTCTATAAAAGCGCAAGGTGTTATGCAGCCTATTGTTGTGAGGCCTATAGGAAAAGGGCGTTATGAAATTATTGCAGGGGAACGACGTTGGCGTGCCAGCCAGCAAGCAGGTCTGGATAAAATTCCTGCGCTTGTTCGAGATATTCCTGACGAAACAGCCATTGCGTTAGCATTAATTGAAAATATTCAGCGTGAAGATTTAAATCCAATAGAAGAGGCTGTCGCTTTACAACGACTGCAGCAGGAGTTTGAATTAACCCAGCAACAAGTAGCTGACGCTGTAGGAAAGTCCAGAACGGCTGTTACTAATTTATTACGTTTAATCAGTCTACCTGAAGACATAAAGCTAATGCTTGCGCATGGTGATTTAGAAATGGGACATGCTCGAGCCTTACTAGGATTACCTGCCGAGAGACAAGCCGAAGGTGCGCGATTTATTGTTGCAAGAGGTTTGTCTGTTCGACAGGCTGAGGCACTGGTTCGGCAGTGGCTAAATGAAACGGCGGGTAAGGTTACAAAAGTACAGCTCGACCCAGACATAACAAGATTAGAGCAAAAACTATCTGAGCGTTTGGGGTCGCCTGTTAGTATAAAGCATAATAAAAAAGGCAAGGGTGAGCTTGTCATACGTTATAATTCTGTAGATGAATTACAGGGTGTATTAAAACATATTCATTAAGCAAAATAGGGATTTATAAAAAAATAATGTAACTTTGTATTGAAGCTTTGCTTAGATATCCCTATACTTTGCGTCTAACTAAGCAATAATGATTAGTGCCAAATGAAATATAATAGTATTGAGTTAGAATGGCTGAGTTGATAAGTGGCTTTTCGTAATAAAACACCTTTGCATCAACTGGCTATTTCAAGGTTACTTTTGGCTCAGGCATTAATGAGCGGGGTAATTGGAGTGGTTTTCTGGCTGGCGGAAGATATAAGCGCTGCAGGAAATGCGATATTAGGTGGGTTGATTGCCCTAGTGCCAAATATTTATTTCGCATTGAAAACGTTTCGCTATTTTGGTGCTCAGTCTGCTGTAGCAGTTACCTTGTCTTTTTGGACGGGGGAGTTGGGTAAATATGCTTTGACTGTTGGATTGTTTATATTTGTATTTTTAGCAGTAAAGCCAAATAACTTGATAGCACTTTTTATTGGTTATTTTGTAGTATTAATGGTTTCAGCTTTGGGGCTGTTACTGGTAAAAAAAAGTTTTAGAAAATATTAAAGATAGAGGCGATTATGGCAGCAGACGCGGATCCATCAGCAGCAGGTTATATTCAGCACCATCTGCAAAACTTGGTTTTTGGCAAGACGCCAGATGGTTGGGTGATAGCACGAACCCATGAGCAAGTTGAGCAGATGGGTTTTTGGTCTATCCATCTTGATACAATGTTTTTTTCTATTCTAATGGGTGTTGTTTTTTTAGGCTTGTTTCGTTATGTGGCAAAACGAGCTTCTGTCGATAAACCAAGTACATTACAGTGTATTGTAGAGTGGACGGTTGAGTTCATTGATAATACTGTTAAAGATGTTTTTACTGCAAAAAATCCTCTAATTGCTCCGCTTGCATTGACCATTTTTGTTTGGGTGTTCTTAATGAACAGCTTGAAATGGATTCCTGTTGATTATCTTCCTGATTTAGCTAGTGCAATAGGGCTTCCTTATTGGAAGGTTGTTCCTACAGCAGATCCTAATGGTACATTTGGCATCTCTTTGGGCGTATTTGTCTTAATATTATATTACAGCTTTAAAATTAAAGGTGTGGGTGGATTCACTAAAGAGTTAGCCTTTACCCCCTTTAATCACTGGTTATTGGTTCCATTCAATTTGTTTTTGGAGCTGATTGGATTACTAACAAAACCTCTGAGTTTAGCTTTGCGGTTGTTTGGTAATATGTATGCAGGGGAAGTTATATTTATCCTAATTGCCCTGTTACCGTTTTGGATTCAATGGATCCTTAATGTGCCATGGGCAATTTTCCATATCCTTGTGATACCATTACAAGCGTTTGTGTTTATGGTATTATCAGTGGTTTATTTGAGTGCGGCACATGAGCATCACTAACAATATGTTAGATGCTTTTTATCAACTTTAGTTTTTATTATATTACTTTAGGAGTTTATATGGTTTACATAGCAGCAGCTTTAATGATCGGTTTGGGTGCTTTAGGTACTGGTATCGGTTTCGCTATTTTAGGTGGTAAATTACTTGAATCTACAGCACGTCAGCCAGAATTAGCTTCTACATTGCAAACAAAAACATTCTTAATGGCTGGTTTACTTGATGCGGTACCAATGATTGGTGTGGGTATTGCAATGTACCTTATCTTCGTAGTTGGCCCTGCTGGAGTTTAAGTTAGCTATTATTTTAGGGTAAGCAAAGTGCTTAACTTAATAATAGTCACTAGTACCAACTCAGATAGCATGGGGTAAATTGTTATGAATATAAATTTGACGCTTATTGGTCAAACAATTGCTTTCGCTATTTTTGTCTTGTTCTGTATGAAATATGTATGGCCACCTATTAGCCAAGTCATGCAAGAACGTAAGAGAAAAATTGCTGAGGGCTTAGATGCGGCGGGCCGTGCAGAGCGAGAGTTGAAAGACGTTCAGCAACAAGTTGAGCAGGTCATCCGGGAGTCTAAAGAACAGGCGACAGATATTCTTGATAAAGCTAATAAAACAGCTTCATCGATTATTGAAGAGTCCAAAGCTCAAGCTCGTGCAGAAGGTGAGAAGTTAATCGCTAATGCGCGATCTGAAATAGATCTTGAGGTCAATCGTGCTAGAGATCAACTGCGCTCACAAGTAGCGGATTTGGTTGTGCAAGGTGCAACAAAGGTTTTAGAATCTTCTGTTGATGCAAAAGCACACAGTGATCTGGTTGATAAAATAGCTTCTAAATTATAAACGAGGCAAGTAATGATAAATAACCATACACTTGCCAGACCTTATGCAAGGGCTGCATTTGAGTTTGCTAATAGCGTGAATCAAGTTGATGCATGGTTTAGCATGCTAAAAACAGCGGCTTATATTTTAGAACAACCAACCATTGTTTTAGAGTTAGGAAAGCCAACATTAACACATGCCCAAAAAGCTAAGCTTGTAGCGGATTTGATGGCAGGTAATGTAGATGATTCCTTTAGTAATTTTTTATATGTGTTAGGTGATAACGGGCGTTTATCTTTACTACCTACTCTTTGTGAACTTTTTAAAGATTACAAGCTAGAGGCAGAGCGTATTGTAGATGTTGAGGTGGAAACAGCTTTTGCTTTAAGCGATGAGCAGCTTCAAAAAATAACGAATGCGTTATCGAAAAGACTTGATCGAACTGTACAGGCTAAACAAACAATAAATTCTGCATTGATTGCTGGTTTGATGATTCGTGCAGGTGATTTAGTGATAGATAGTTCAGTTCGTGGTCGGCTAGATAAACTCGCCGAAGCAATGAATTCCTGATTAAGGGGCATGGCATGCAGCAATTAAATCCTTCTGAAATAACTGAAATTATCAAGGAGCGTATAGCAAAACTTGATATTTCAACGCAAGCGCGTAATGAAGGTACTATCGTCAGTGTATCTGATGGTATTGTACGTATTTATGGGCTTGCTGATGTAATGTACGGCGAAATGATAGAGTTCCCTGGTGGTGTCTATGGTATGGCACTGAATTTAGAAGAGGACTCGGTTGGTGCTGTTGTATTAGGTGAATACTTAAGCCTGTCTGAAGGCATGAGTGCAAAATGTACCGGTCGTATTCTTGAAGTACCTGTTGGCCGTGAGCTGTTAGGTCGTGTGGTTGATGCTTTAGGTAATCCCATTGATGGGAAAGGGCCTTTAGGAACTACAGAAACAGATGCTGTCGAAAAGGTAGCGCCTGGTGTGATATGGCGTAAATCAGTTGACCAACCTGTACAAACAGGCTATAAGTCTGTGGATGCGATGATTCCAATCGGGCGTGGTCAACGAGAGTTAATCATTGGTGACCGTCAAATTGGTAAAACAGCACTGGCCGTAGATGCAATCATCAATCAAAAAGACAGTGGTATTAAGTGTATTTATGTAGCGATTGGTCAAAAACAATCAACTATCGCCAACGTTGTACGCAAGCTTGAAGAAAATGGTGCATTACAAAATACAATTATCGTTGTGGCGAGCGCTTCAGAATCAGCAGCATTACAGTATTTGGCACCATATTCTGGTTGTACCATGGGAGAGTATTTTCGTGATCGTGGTGAAGATGCCCTTATTATTTATGATGATTTATCAAAACAGGCAGTGGCCTATCGTCAAATCTCATTATTATTGCGTCGTCCACCTGGTCGTGAAGCTTATCCTGGAGATGTATTCTATTTACATAGCCGTTTGCTTGAGCGTGCATCACGTGTTTCAGCTGAGTATGTTGAAAACTTTACTAAAGGTGAGGTTAAAGGCCAAACAGGCTCTTTAACAGCATTACCTATTATTGAAACACAAGCGGGTGACGTATCTGCTTTCGTACCTACAAACGTTATTTCTATTACCGATGGCCAAATTTTCTTAGAGTCTGCTTTATTTAACTCAGGCATTCGTCCTGCCGTTAATGCGGGTATTTCTGTTTCTCGTGTGGGTGGAGCAGCTCAAACTAAAATTATTAAAAAACTATCGGGTGGTATACGTACAGCGCTTGCACAATACCGTGAATTAGCAGCATTTGCACAGTTTGCCTCTGACTTAGATGAAGCAACACGTAAACAGTTAGAACATGGTCAGCGTGTAACTGAATTAATGAAGCAGAAGCAATATGCTCCATTTTCTATTGCTAAAATGGCGGTTTCTTTATACGCAGCAGAGCGCGGTTATTTACAAGATATTGAACTAAATAAAATAAGTGCATTTGAAACAGCTTTGCTAGAATATTTTAGTAGAGATAAAGCAGATCTTATGGCAAAAATTAATGTTAAAGGTGACTTTAATGATGAAATTGATGCTGAGATCAAAGCAGGTATTGAAGCATTTAAAACAACCCATACTTGGTAAAAAATAGCAGGTACGATAGTATCTGCTTGTTAATGCTAAAGGTGTAATATGTCAGGCGCAAAAGAGATTCGCACAAAGATTGCGAGTATAAAAAGTACGCAGAAAATTACGAGTGCGATGGAAAAGGTTGCAGTCAGTAAAATGCGTAAGGCGCAATCATTGATGGCTGCTGGTCGTCCCTATGCTGAACGTATCTATCAAGTAATCACTCACTTAGCGAATGCTAATGCAGCAGACTATCATCCACCATTTATGGTGGAGCGTCCTGTAAAGCGTGTTGGCTATATTGTTGTATCAACTAATCGTGGTCTTTGTGGTGGCTTAAATATTAACTTATTTAAGGAAATTATTAAGGATTACCATAAGTGGCATGATGAAAATGTTGAAGTTGAGCTGTGTGTGATTGGTTCTAAAGGTGTTAGTTTCTTTAATCACTTAGGTTTAAAAATAGTGGCTGCGGTTACTGATATTAGTGAGCAAGCCTCTATTAAAGAACTGGTAGGCGCGGTTAAAGTGATGTTAGATGCCTTTGATCAAGGTCGCGTTGATAGAGTTTATCTGGCGGGTAATGAGTTTATTAATACTATGACTCAAAAGCCAAAATTATTGCAGCTATTACCATTGCCTAAAGCAACATCATCTGTAGAAAATGATAACGTGCATCAAAAATTAGTGGATGGTAATTGGGATTATATCTACGAGCCTAATCCACAAGAGTTACTTGATGCATTATTGAAGCGTTATATAGAGTCTGTTGTTTATCAGGCCGTGGTGGAAAATGGCGCTGCGGAGCAAGCTGCACGTATGGTTGCGATGCAAAATGCAACAAATAATGCTGATGATCTTATTGGTGGGTTACAGCTCATTTATAATAAGGCTCGTCAAGCAGCTATTACGCAAGAAATTTCAGAAATTGTTGGCGGTGCAGCTGCTGTATCGTAAAAGTTTATAAATTCAGAGGATATCCAGCTATGAGTAGCGGACGTATCATTCAAATTATCGGTGCAGTTATTGACGTGGAGTTCCCACGTGAAACTGTTCCTAAAGTTTATGACGCATTAAAAGTACAAGGCGTTGAAACAACACTAGAAGTTCAACAGCAGTTAGGTGATGGCATTGTCCGTTCCATTGCAATGGGGTCTACTGAAGGGTTGAAACGAGGTCTTGATGTAACGAATACAGGTGCGCCAATTTCAGTTCCAGTCGGTGTTAAAACGCTGGGGCGTATTATGGATGTACTTGGTAATCCTATTGATGAACAAGGCCCTATTGGAGAGGAAGAGCGTTGGAGTATTCATCGCGAAGCCCCTTCATTTGAAGAGCAAGCAGGTGGTAATGAGCTGCTTGAAACAGGGATTAAAGTAATTGACCTTATTTGTCCTTTCGCAAGAGGGGGTAAAGTAGGTTTATTTGGTGGTGCAGGTGTTGGTAAAACTGTAAATATGATGGAGCTTATCCGTAATATTGCGATGGAGCACAGCGGTTTCTCAGTATTTGCTGGTGTAGGAGAGCGTACACGTGAGGGTAACGATTTCTACCACGAAATGAAAGATTCAAGTGTACTTGATAAAGTAGCACTTGTTTATGGACAAATGAATGAGCCTCCAGGTAATCGTCTACGTGTTGCGTTAACAGGTTTAACAATTGCTGAAAAGTTCCGCGATGAAGGAAGAGATGTTTTATTATTTATCGATAATATTTATCGTTATACGCTGGCTGGAACAGAAGTATCAGCATTGCTTGGTCGTATGCCATCGGCAGTAGGTTATCAACCTACATTGGCAGAAGAAATGGGTGCTTTACAAGAGCGTATTACAACAACAAAGAAAGGATCTATTACCTCTATTCAAGCGGTTTATGTTCCTGCGGATGACTTAACAGATCCATCCCCTGCCACTACGTTTGCTCACTTGGATGCAACAGTTGTATTATCGCGTGATATTGCTTCTTTAGGTATTTATCCTGCGGTAGATCCACTAGACTCTACATCTCGTCAACTTGATCCTCATGTTATTGGTCAAGAGCATTATGATGTGGCACGTGGAGTGCAATATGTATTACAACGTTATAAAGAGTTGAAAGATATTATTGCTATCTTGGGTATGGATGAATTATCTGAAGATGATAAGTTATTAGTAGCTCGTGCGCGTAAGATGCAACGTTTCTTATCACAACCGTTCTTCGTAGCAGAAGTATTTACTGGCTCTCCTGGTAAGTATGTACCTTTAAAAGAAACAATTCGTGCTTTCAAAGGTATCTTAAATGGTGATTATGACCATTTACCAGAGCAAGCGTTTTATATGGTAGGTACTATTGACGAAGCCATTGAAAAAGCTAAGGCCCTATAATAGGGTATGCCCATAGTATTAATATGGGCATCAATTAGAGGTTATAGGTATGGCAACGATTAAATGTAGCATCGTGAGTGCAGAAGAGTCATTATTTGACGGTACAGTTAAACGTGTTGTAGCGCATGGTGGTATGGGGGATTTAGGTATTTTACCTAACCACGCCCCTTTATTAACTAGTCTATTCCCGGGTCCTGTACGGGTTGTTAAAGAAGATGACACAGAAGAGGTATTTTATATTTCAGGTGGTTTTTTAGAAGTACAGCCTTTTGAAGTTTTAGTTTTGGCTGATACAGGTATCCGCGCAGAGGATTTAGATGAAGCTGCGGCTAAAGCTGCCATGATTTCAGCTGAAAAAGAGTTGAATAATAAAATATCCGAGCAAGATTACTCTAAGACAGCATTAAGTCTTGCTCAAGCTGCTGCACAGTTGCGAACAATTGCTGAAGTTAGAAGAAAGTTTAAGTAAACTTTTTGTGGTTTGCTTGTAAAAGGGTGGCTTAGGCTACCCTTTATTTTTTGGAGGTAGGCGATGTCATTAGAAATCATAATTCTTGCTGCTGGTAAAGGTACGCGTATGTGTTCAACGCTACCGAAAGTTCTACATAAAATCGCAGGTAAACCGATGTTAGGCCATGTGATCGAATGTGCTAGAAAGTTAGCTCCACAAAAGATACATGTTGTCGTAGGGCATGGGGCAGAAAAGGTAAAAGAACAGTTTGTAGCAGATGATTTAAATTTCGTGATGCAAGTGCAACAATTGGGTACGGGGCACGCAGTAGCAGTGGCAATGCCATTTGTTAAGGCTGATAAAGTATTAGTCTTATACGGTGATGTTCCATTGATTGAAGAAAATACACTGAGAGCATTACTCCAAAAAGTACAAGAAACATCTCTTGGATTATTGACGGTGATGTTAACGGATCCAACAGGTTATGGACGAATTATCCGCGATCAGGATAGAAATGTTATTGCTATTATAGAGCAAAAGGATGCAAGCGACTCACAAAAGCAAATAACAGAGGGTAACACAGGTATTTTAGTGTTGCCATCAACACCTTTAAAAAAATGGTTAAGCCATCTCTCGAATAAAAATACACAAGGAGAGTATTATTTAACAGATATTATCGCAATGGCAGTCGCTGATGGCTATGTTATTGTAACGAATCAGCCTCAGTCAGAAATGGAAGTACAAGGTGCTAATGATCGTATTCAATTAGCACAATTGGAGCGATTTTATCAGTTAAGAGCTGCTCAATTTTTAATGAAGAAGGGCGTTAGTTTGATTGATCCACATCGTTTTGATTTACGAGGTGAGGTTGTTGTAGGTTCTGATATAGAGATAGATATCAATGTTATTTTAGAAGGTAAGGTTGTTATTGAGGACAATGTGTCAATTGGTGCTAATTGTGTTATTAAAAATGCTATTTTAAGAAAAGGAGCTGTGATTAAAGCAAATAGCCATATTGATGGTGCTATTTTAGGCGAAAGAAGTGATGTAGGCCCCTTTGCTCGATTACGCCCAGGCACAGTTTTACATGAAAATGTTCATGTTGGTAATTTTGTTGAGTTAAAAAATACATCCTTGGGTAGTTACTCAAAGGTAGGGCATTTAACGTATTTGGGTGATACGGACGTAGGTAGTTATTGTAATATTGGTGCAGGTACAATCACTTGTAATTATGATGGTGTTAATAAATATAAAACGGTATTAGGGAATGAGGTATTTATCGGTTCTAATAACTCATTGGTTGCACCTGTAGTGATTGGTGATGCTGCTACGACAGCCGCCGGTTCAACTATCACGCGTAATGTTGCGGCTAATACATTAGCCATTGGGCGTGCACAGCAAATACAAAAAAATAACTGGCAGAAACCTAAAAAAAATGAATAGTTGATGATTTCCCTATTTAGGATAAATAAATGGGGAAATAGTTAGGATTTAGGAAAGTGGTAAGATAATCTCAACAATAAAACCTGCTTCTTTATGATTGTTAAAGAGTATTGTACCACCGTGGCTCTCTATAGCACGCCGACTAATAGCCAGCCCAAGCCCATAGCCTTTAGCCGTTTGTTCGGGTACCCTAAAAAAGGGCTTACTCAATTCTGTAAGGTGATTTGCAGTAACTCCAACACCATGATCGCGGATGGTAATATGGGCATTACTATTTTCCTGCCATGCAGTTATTTCTATTGGTTTTTCTTCAGGGTTAAAGCGTAGGGCATTACGAATTAGGTTATCTAAAGCACGCTCTAAACGATCTTCCCATCCGTGAACAATTAAATCATTAGGAATAGATAAGATAATTTTTTGCTGTGGGGCGATAATCTTTGCATCTTCTTGAAGTTTATTTAATAAAGGATAAAGAGACACAGGTGTTTTATTAGTGGGCACACTGTCTAGTCTTGCCAATGTTAATATCTCACTGATGAGTACTTCTAGGCGGTCGCACTCAAGAGATAATCGATCAGAAAGTTTAACTCTGTCTTGCTCATTGGCTCTTTCAAGTAAAGCAGCAGTTATTTTGAGCCGTGCGAGAGGTGAGCGTAACTCATGAGAGACATCTCTTAATAATTGGCGTTGGCTATCGATGAGTGATTGTAGATGTTCACCCATGAGGCTGAAGTCTTTAGCTAGTAAACCAAACTCATCTTTTCGATTTGCAAGTCGAGATAAACTATTTTTTTGGTACTCTGTTCTCCCTAAATCATTAACTGCCCCTCGCAATTTTTTTAATGGGCGTGTAATGGATAGGGTGAGAAAAAGACTAAAAAGCATTAAAACACCAAGGGTAATAACAATACCACTGATGGGGCGCCAAGCACTTTTTCTTTGCCAGTTGATTAGCTCTAACCGTGGGATACGATAGATAAAAAGGTAGTTATCACCTGTTTTAGGACTTGTATACGCTTGTGTTACTTGCCGCCAAGGTGGAGGTGGCGGGGGACCCTGTTTTTCTAAGGGTGATGGTCTAAAACGGCCATGTGATGTATTGAGTGTAAGGTTTGTCCCTGTATCAGTAAATACTTGTATATCTATTTTATATTGTGAATGATAGTGCGAGATAAGTTTTTTGGCCGATGCCATTTCATTGGCTTCGTAATAATCTACCCATTTTTTTGCAACGCCTTGGATGGCAGGAAATCTGTTAACTAACCATGTGTCTTGATTAAATAAATAGCCAATGAACATGGATAATCCTGCAGCAATAGAAATCGCTAACCAAAAGCTGATAAGTATTCGCCAGAAAAAAGAGCGCATCTGCCTAACCTATTGTATTAAAAATGCCCACTTTTATAGTGGGCACTGTTTTTAAAAGTATTATTTTTTAGCTTTGTTTGCTTTCCAATCTTGGAATTCTTGCCACTCTTTCATTCTGTCATCACGCTTTTTCTTGTTTTCATCAAAAGTTTTTTGTTGCTCTGGTGTTAAGAGGGTACGTATTTCTTTACTTGCCTCTTCACGTGATTGATTAAGCTCATCACGCATCGCTTTCTTTTCTGCATCAGATAGTTTATCTAGATATTTTTTTGCAATATCTTGGCGTTTTTTGTGCTGTGCCTGCATAATTGCACGTATTTTTTCATGCTGCTCAGGTGTAATATTTTGTATGCCTGATGCGTGAGGTCCCATTTTCATAGGTGCCTGCATGTGAGCAGGCGCTGACATTTTACATGGCATAGGAGGGTTATGAGGTGCTGGAGGTTCAGCTATTGCTAATAAAGGAATACTGGTGGTAAATAATAAAGTTGGAATAAGTTTTTTCATCATCATTTCCTTTTGCATTTTCGTTTAGATAATTTTCTTGTACAACAGTATAACAATTTAAAAGTCAATCACTGTCAAAGTAAAGTAAAGTAAATGTAAAGAATCTTAAGCATTATAATAATAACCACGGCTACGTAGTGATAAAATACGTTGGCTACCATCAGGATGAGGACCTAGTTTTTTGCGTAGATTACTGATATGCATGTCTAAACTACGATCATAAAGCGTGAGTTTTTTCCCTAATGCCAGTTGAGTAAGTTCAGATTTATCTATGGGTTCCCCCGGTTGTTTCAGTAATGCTTCAAGTAATCTACTTTCTGATACGGTGAGGGTTATCTCTATGTTATCAATAATAGCTACTCCCCGAACTGGGCTAAAGGTTAAATCACCAAGTTCTAACTGCGTGGGAATGGCCGCTATTGTGTGAGCCCGCCTTAAGATAGCTTTCAGCCTTGCGGTAAGTTCTCTTGGGTCACAGGGCTTGGGTAGATAGTCATCAGCTCCAAGCTCTAAACCTAAAATTCGGTCAAGGGGTTCACCGCGCGCAGAAAGCATTAATACAGGTAGTTCTGGATGATTGATCCTTAATGTTTTTAATAGATCAAGACCATTGCCATCGGGTAGCATGACATCGAGTATGATTGCATCAGGCAATGTTTGTGATAATAGATAATCCTTGGCTTTCTGAGTGGTGTGGCAAGTGTTAACCTCAAACCCCTCTTGTGATAGCCAGTGATTTAAAAGTTCACAAAGTTCTTCATCGTCATCTATTAATAATAGTGTGTTCATTGGTAATATTTAAGGCAACACCTTTTTAAAAGGTTTAACTATCACATTGGCGTAAACACCTGCATCGCAATAAGGGTCTGCATCAGCCCATTCTTTAGCAGCTTCAAGAGATTCGAACTCTGCTACCACAAGACTTCCTGTAAAGCCTGCATTGCCAGGGTCATTGCTGTCTATGGCAGGGTGAGGGCCTGCCAATATTAGTCTACCTTGATTTTTTAAGTTCTCTAAGCGCTCTAGATGAGCCGGGCGGCTATTTAAGCGTTGTTGTAAGGTGTTAGGTTTATCTTGTGCTATAATTGCATAGAGCATATTATTTTTCTCCGTTATCAGAAGAGTGTTCTTCTTTTATATGCTTTGATAAATAAATAGCCTGGCCAATCATAAAAATAATGGTCATTGCAAGGCTACCAAATACTTTAAAGTCTACCCATATCTTGTCAAAAGTAAAGGCAACAAAAAGATTAGCTCCACCACAGATGATAAAGAAGATCACCCAAGCAATATTTAATTTTCGCCAAATAGCATCAGGTAAACTGATGGCTTTTCCCATGAGGCGTTGGACGATAGGTTCTTTGCCAATAAATTGGCTTCCTAAAAAGGCCAAAGCAAATAATCCATTTACGATGGGGGCTTTAAGCTTGATAAAGGTTTCACTATGGAAGACCAGCGTTAACGTACCCAGCAGTAGACAGGCTACCAGTGTAATGATTTGTCCATTATCAAGACGTTTTTGCTTTATAAAGAGTGTACCGTAAACGATAATAGAGACAATAATTAAAACGGCAGTTGCACTGTAAATTCCACCAAATATAAAGTCATAGCCAAAGAGTTCAACAGAGCGGGGCGTTATTTTAAAAACAATAAAAAAGAGGATGAGCGGAATAAAATCTATAAACTGTTTCACAAAACACAATCCAAATGGGTTTAAAACAGGCATAATAGCAAACTTAATTACATTCTTGATAGAGTATAAATATTTTGTTGTTATTTTATGATGCATACCGTTGATTTACATTGCCATAGTACTGCCTCAGATGGAAAGTTGAGCCCGACAGAGGTCGTTTTGCGCGCAAAAAGTAAGGGCGTTAACCTGTTGTCATTAACGGATCATGATACGATTGATGGCTTAACCGAGGCTATTGGTGCGGCAAACTCAGTAGGTATTAAGTTAGTTAAGGGCATAGAAGTGTCTTGTTTATGGAATAACACGAATATTCATGTGCTTGGTTATTGTTTTGATGTGGAGCATGAGCCATTACAAGCGTTATTGGTGACATTAAAAAAAGCACGTTGGTTACGTGCTATAGAAATAGCAGAAAGACTTCAAAAAAAGGGAGTTTCTAATTTACTCGATAAAGCTATCATTCACCAAGGCCAACAATTTACGAGTAATAATGGCCCAGGTCGTCCACACTTTGCAAAGGCAATGGTGAGTGAGGGGTATGTAAAGACTGAAAAAGAGGCCTTTCAAAAATGGTTAGGTAGTGGAAAAGTTGGCGATGTAAAGCAGCATTGGCCAAGTTTGGGAGAGGTTGTTAGTATTTTACATGGGAGTGGTGCAAAGGTAAGTCTTGCGCATCCGTTACAATACGCTATGACACGAACAAAACTTTGTAGTTTATTACGCGAGTTTGTAGCTTCAGGTGGTTATGCTTTAGAGGTTGCAAATGGGTTTCAGCCAGCAGAGCAAGTAGGACGGTTAGCTAATTTGGCTAGAGATTTCGGTCTTTTAGTTTCGGCAGGAAGTGACTTTCACTATCCAAATCTTTGGGGGGAGCTTGGATTATATCGATCAATTCCAGAGGATTTAACACCACTTTGGACAAAGTTCAGCGTATAATAGAGGCTAATTAACCATTGAGAGAAATCCCATGAGCCAATTTTTCCAGATTCATGTGGAAAATCCACAACCACGTTTGATTAATCAAGCAGCTGAAATTATTGAGAAAGGCGGTGTTGTTATTTATCCAACAGATACCACCTACGCATTAGCTTGTGCTATTGGTAATAAGGCGGGTATTGAGCGTATAAGACAGCTTCGTCAACTGGATGAGAAGCACAATTTTACATTGATTTGTCGTGATCTCTCTGATTTAGGCATTTATGCCAAAGTAAGCACGTCAGCATTTCGCTTATTAAAAACTTATACCCCCGGTCCTTATACATTTATTCTTGAGGCTACTCGTGAAGTTCCAAGAATATTAATGCATCCCAAGCGGCGCACTATTGGTTTAAGAGTGCCTAATTTTCCTATTACTCAAGCATTATTAGGCCAGTTAGAGCAACCCTTGTTAACAACCAGCTTAATCATGCCAGGCGATACTTTACCTATGACAGACCCATATGAAATAAGAGATTTGTTAGAGAAGCGAGTGGAACTTATTATTGATGGCGGTATGGGTGGGCTTGAAGTTTCGACAGTGGTTAGTTTGGTAGACGATACGCCAGAGGTGATTAGGGAAGGCTTGGGTGACCCAACACCTTTTCAATAATAATGATGGTGACAAATATTCATACGGATAACCCTCAGCTTCCCCTTGCATTGGTTTATGGTGAGGCTGTCGTTGATATTCCACAAGATCTTTACATACCGCCTGATGCGCTCGAAGTTATTCTAGATGCTTTTGAAGGGCCGCTTGATTTATTATTGTATTTAATTCGTAAGCAAAATATTGATATTTTAGATATTCCTGTGGCTGAAATTACTAAACAATATATGACTTATGTAGAGTTAATGCGTGCTACAAAG